>CAMWXQ010000021.1 GCA_947178235.1 uncultured Muribaculaceae bacterium | reverse complement strand
TGTATGGGGTGGCTTAGGTTTGGATTTCGGAGTGATTGTGCCACGTGGAACATCCTGTCGGTCTCTCCCTACGAGGAGCAGGAGTATATTGATGTCCGCGGGGGATATGCCGGGGATTCGGGATGCCTGGCCGACGGTGGCGGGGTCGATGCGTTCGAGTTTCTGGCGCGCCTCGGTCGATAGGGCCTTGACGGCGGAGTAGTCGATTTTTCCGCGCAGTTTCAGTCCTTCGAGGCGGTGGAGCTTCGAGGCGTTCTCCTGTTCGCGCTTGATGTATCCCTCGTATTTGAGGAGGATTTCGGCGGCTTCGAGGATTTCGTCGCGGCGTTCGGCCTCGATGTTATCCTCGACGAAGCGCGCGAGGGCGGGGACGTGCGCCATGAGGGTCTCCATCGTCACCCCGGGGCGCAGGAGGAGGGCATGGAGCTTCATGCCCTGGCGTATCGGCTGCTCGCCGAGCGGTTCGAGCCACTCGTTGGCCCGTGCGGGCGAGATGCTCTCGGCGTCGAGGAATCCGATGAGCGCGTCACGCTGTGCGCGCTTGCTCTCCATCGCCGCGAATCTCTCCGCTGTGGCGAGGCCGATGGCGTGGCCGCGGGGGGTGAGGCGCATGTCGGCGTCATCCTGGCGCAGCAGTATGCGGTATTCGGCGCGCGAGGTGAACATTCGGTACGGCTCGTCGACCCCTTTGGTCACGAGGTCGTCGATGAGCACGCCGATATATGCCTCGTCGCGCGCGAGGGTGAAGGGCTCGTCGCCGCGGACGGCGAGGGCGGCGTTGATACCCGCCACGAGCCCCTGGCCCGCAGCCTCCTCGTAGCCCGTGGTGCCGTTGACCTGCCCAGCCATGTAGAGTCCGGGTAGAATCTTCGATTCGAGGGTGTGGTGGAACTGTGTGGGGTCGAAGAAGTCATATTCGATGGCATATCCGGGGCGGTAGAGCTGGACCCCGCGCAGGGCGGGGATGGTCTGCAACGCCTCGAACTGGATCGCTATCGGGAGCGAGGACGAGAAGCCGTTGAGGTAATATTCGGTGGTGGTTTCCCCCTCGGGTTCGAGGAAGAGCTGATGCTCATCCTTGTCGGCGAAGGTCACGATCTTGGTCTCGATACTGGGACAGTACCGTGGGCCGATGCTCTGTATCTGGCCGTTGTACAGGGGGGATTCGGGGAGGCCGCGGCGCAGTACGGCGTGGGTCTCGGGGTTGGTGTAGACGGTGTGGCAGGGTCGCTGGCGCAGGACGCGGTGTACGTCGGGGAGGAACGAGAACTTGTGCCCGTCCGTGTCCCCCTCCTGCAATGTCGTGAGCGAGAAGTCGACCGAGCGTCCGTCGATGCGCACGGGTGTGCCGGTCTTCATGCGGTCGGTGCGGATGCCGAGGGCGGCGAGCTGCTCGGTGATGCCCCGTGCTGGGGGCTCGGCCACGCGTCCGCCCTCGATCTTGACGGGGCCGGTGTGCATGAGGCCGTTGAGGAATGTCCCCGCGGTCAGAATCACCTTCGGGGCGGAGAACTCCACCCCGAGGGCCGTGCGGACGCCTCGCAGGGCGCCGTCGTCGCCGATGAGCAGGCTCTGGACCGAATCCTGCCACATGTAGAGGCCGGGGGTGTTTTCGAGTATCCCGCGCCACTCGCGCGAGAAGGCCATGCGGTCTGCCTGTGCTCGCGGGCTCCACATTGCCGCCCCCTTGGAGCGGTTGAGCATTCTGAATTGTATCGAGGCGCGGTCGGTGACGATTCCCATCATGCCGCCGAGAGCGTCGATCTCGCGTACGATCTGCCCCTTGGCTATACCCCCGACAGCGGGGTTGCAGCTCATCTGGGCAATCTTGTTCATGTCTATTGTCACGAGCAGGGTCGACGCGCCGAGGGTGGCGGCGGCGTGTGCAGCCTCGCACCCGGCGTGTCCCGCGCCGATGACGATGACGTCGTAGTTGAAGAGCATAGGTCTGTGTGGATGGGCGAATGTGGTGGTCTGGTCAGTCTGCGTGGCGGAGCGTGTCGAGCAGGGCGAGGGCGTCGTTCTCATGGGCTTCCATGATTTCGCGTTCGCCTGGGCCCTTGTCGTTGATTCCGCACAGGTGCAGTATCCCGTGGATGATGACGCGGTGCAGCTCGCGGTCGCGCTCCTCCCCTACCCCATCGGCATTGGTGGCGACGGTGTCGAGCGAGATGTACATGTCGCCGCTGATGCGGCGGCCGCGCGTGTCGTCGAAGGTTATGATGTCGGTGAAGTAGTCGTGGTTGAGAAAACGGCGGTTGACTTCGAGAATCTTCGGGTCGTCACAGAAGATGTATGTGAGCGGGCCGACTATACGGTTGTGGCGGCCTGCCACCTCGCCGATCCATGTCCGGAGCAGCGGGTAGTCGAGGGCGGGGAGGGAGACGCCGTCGGTGAGCCATTGCAGAGTGTCCATACAGCTACAAAATTACTCAAATTTCTGCGTTTTGACAATACCGCCGGGCCTCCAAATTTTTCTGACCCGAAACGAAGAAGACTAAAATTTGGGTTATTACTCTGAATATCAGAATAATAACCCAAATTTAGGCCTCTGAGAATCGAATATTTGCGTCCGATTCGCGGGGGAGTACGGAAAAATCCCGTTCTCGGCGACTAACCTTTCTTGTAGAGGACAGGATTGGTCGCGGGGTCGTTGTACATTTTCATCTGTCGGTAGACCTTCATATACTTGCGGCCGGCGGCGATGTCGTCGAGGAGGGTGTCGATGGCCGAGGTGAGGTCTTCGAGCTGTTCGGCCAGTACGTCATACTTGGCGCGGCAGCGGGCGATGTGTTCGGGCGACGCATCGGTGCGCGCGGTCTCGGCCGCCATGTGGTAGAGTTTGAGGGCGAGGATCGAGAGGCGGTCTATGGCCCATGCGGGACTCTCGGTGTTGATGGTCGCGCCGGGCAGCGGCTTGACGGCGGCATACTGATCGCGGAAGTGCGAGTCGATCTCCTCGACCATGTCTGTGCGCACCTGGTTCGAGCGGTCGATGCGGCGCTTGATGGCGAGGGCCTCCACGGGGTCTATCGCGGGGTCGCGCACGATGTCTTCGAGGTGCCACTGCACGGCGTCGACCCAGTTCTTGTCGAAGAGGACGGCCTCGAACGTGCCCTTCTCGTAGGGATTGGGCGAGGGGGCGTCGACATTGTCCGTGACGTGATAGGCCTCGGTGGCCTCGTTGAAAATCTTGAACAGGTCCTTTGCGGTCATATATCTGTCTGGGTGTTTTGGTGTTGGAATTCGGGTCGGCGGGCCGAACATTCGGCCCCGCACGCGCATTAGAGTAATGCGTCATGCAAATATCTGAATTTTTTTGCAATACGCAAACTAAAAATTGAGTAATTTTGCGGACTATGCAGCGAGTACTATTCCATTCAACCATTTTCGGGCCGATACATTCGCGCCGGCTCGGGACCAGCCTCGGTGTCAACCTCACCCCGAACGACGGGAAGGTGTGCAGCTTCGACTGCCTCTACTGCGAGGCTGGCTTCAACGCCCAGGGCCCCGGGACGACCGGTTTCGCCCCCCGCGCCGAGGTCGCGCGGCTGCTCGAAGCCAAGCTCGGCGAGATGCGCGCGGCGGGCGAGCCTCTGGACGTCATCACCTTCTCGGGCAACGGCGAGCCGACGCTCCACCCCGACTTCGGCGGAGTGATCGAGGACACACTGAGCCTGCGCGACCGATACTATCCCGAGGCCAAGGTCAGCGTCCTCAGCAACTCGACCCGCATCGGGCGCCCCGACGTGGCCGAGGCCCTGCGCCGCGTAGACAATAATATCCTTAAACTCGACTCGGCCCTCTCCCCTACCCTACGGCTCATCGACCGTCCCGTCTCCCAGTCGTTCACCGCCGAGGGGGTCATCGAGGAGTTGAAGCGGTTCAGCGGGCAGTGCATCATACAGACCCTGCTCGTGCGCGGCGAACATGACGGCGAGCGGATAGACAACACCACCCCCGCGGAGATCGACGCCCTCATACGGGCCTACCGCGAGATCGGCCCGCGTCAGGTGATGGTCTACTCCATCGACCGCAAGACACCCGCCGAGAAACTCGTGAAGGTTCCCCGCGAGGAGCTCGACCGGATAGCCGCCCGCATCCACTCCGAGACCGGCATCGAAGTCACCGTGGCATAGACGCGATAGCCAAATAGCTAACATAGCTACAATAGCTAAAATAGCTATGGTAGCACCAAAAAAACAATCCCCCATTGGAATTCCTTACCCCCCGACCCCTCCGTGCGGGAGACCGCGTCGCCATAGTCTCCCCCTCGTCGATCATCAAGCCCCAGATGGTCTACCGCGCCATGCCCGTGCTCACCGCACAGGGGTGGAGCGTCTACGCAGGCGCCCATACCTTTGACCGCCACGGCACCTATGCCGGCACCGACGACGCCCGATATGACGACCTCGCGACCGCCCTGCTCGACCCCGACACACGCGCCATCATCTGTGCCCGCGGCGGGTATGGCGCCGTCCACCTCATGGAGCGCCTCAGCCGCCTCCCCCTGCGCGATGACCCCAAATGGATCGTCGGGTACTCCGACATCTCGGCCCTCCACGCCCTGATGACCGCCAACGGCATCCTCAGCATCCATGCCCCGATGTGCAAGCATCTGGCCGAGCACGGGGGGCGCGACGAGGACTCGCAGAGGCTTTTCGGCCTGCTGCGCGGCGAGACCCCCGCGGTGAGCTTCGCCCCCCACCGCCTCAACCGCCACGGACGCGCCACAGCCCGTCTCGCCGGCGGCAACCTCGCCGTCATCGCGGGGCTCATCTCCACCCCCTGGGACCCCATACAGCCGGGTACGATCCTCTTCGTCGAGGATGTCTCCGAGCCTATATATAAGGTGGAGCGCATACTCTACACCCTGCGCCTCAACGGGACGCTCGGCCGCCTCGCCGGGCTCGTCGTCGGGCGGTTCACCAACTACACCCCCGACCGCGACAACGAGTCGATGGAGGCGATGGTCTCGCGCCTCGTCGCCGACTACGGCTATCCCGTGGCTTTCGGGGTGCCTGTGGGACACGTCGACCACAACGTCCCCATGCTCTGCGGCGCCACCGTCACCCTCGACGTCTCGCCCTCGGGCGTGACGCTCGGGTGAACTTTGGGCGCCCTCGGGCGTTCAAATTTAAGACACAAACCTCGGAGTTTAGGTTTTTTAAATAATTTAAATGAATTAGGTAGCGAAAAACACCTAACTTTGCAATTCGAATAGACACTCATTCCTCTCTCAATCAATTCTAACTATCAAACCACTATGGAACAGAACGAACTTGATCGCATCAGCTATGCTCTCGGACTGAGCATGGGCAACAACTTCCGTGCAAGCGGAATCGATAAAATCAATGTACAGGACTTTGCCGACGGCGTCGCAGCCGTCTTCTACGGCTCGCAGCCCAAGATGACCTATGACGAGGCCAAGGCCGAGATCCAGGCCTACTTCAAGGCCATGGAGGAGAAGCAGCAGGCCGCCGCAGCCGAACAGGCCAAGACCAACGAGGCCCTCGGCAAGGCTTATCTCGAGGACAACGCCAAGCGCGCCGAGGTCAAGACCCTCCCCTCGGGCCTCCAGTACGAGGTCATCACCGAGGGTGACGGCCCCATGCCCAAGGCCACAGACCGCGTCGAGGTACACTATACAGGCAAGCTCATCGACGGCACCGTCTTCGACAGCTCGGTCGACCGCGGCGTCCCCGCCACATTCGGCGTCACCCAGGTTATCCCCGGATGGGTCGAGGCATTGCAGCTCATGAAGGCCGGCTCGAAGTGGCGCCTCTTCATCCCCTCGCAGCTCGCCTACGGTCCCCAGGGCGCCGGCAACATCATCGGCCCCAACGCAACCCTCATCTTTGACGTCGAGCTCCTCCGAGTGCTCTGAAACCGACAGTGATGAGCCTGCGAAGCATCGCACTGACACTCATGTCGGTCATCTCGGCCGCCGCGTTCCACATGGAGGCGGCCGAGCCGACCGACTCTCTCGCGTCGGCCCTCGCCACATACTGGGCCGGGGCCGTGAACACCACCGCCATGACCCCCGCCGAGCGCGAGGCCTTTGCGGGCGGCTTCGACGCATACTTCCTCCGCGGCGACTCGCTTGCCACCCCCTATCTGCGCGGGGCCATGATGGCCATGCAGATCGAGGCTTCGGTGGCCGAGGCCGCCACGATGGGCCTCCACGTCGATCCCCAGGCCCTCGCCGCGGCCATGTCCGCCGCCCTGCGCGGCAAGCCCACGGGCTTCACCCCCGCCCAGGCACAGGACTACATCGACCGCCAGGTGGCCCCCGAGGAGGCAGCCGCCTTCGCCCCCGAGGCCCAGGAGGCCTATGTGGCCGAGGCCGCGGCACGTCCCGGCGCCATCGTGACCCCCTCGGGGCTCGTCTTCGAGGTCATCACCGAGGGTGAGGGCCCGATGCCCGCCCCCGGCTCGGAGGTCAAGGTCAGCTACACAGGACGCCTCAGCGACGGCACCGTCTTCGACTCCACCGAGGGGGAGGCCCCCGTGGCGTTCAACGTCGACCGCGTCGTCCCCGGGATGTCCGAGGGACTCAAAATGATGCGCCCCGGCGGCACATACCGCATCACCTTCCCCGCCTCGCTCGGCTATGGCCGCGAGGGCGTGAGGGGCGTGATCCCCGGTGGGGCCGCCCTCGACTTCACCGTCGGGCTCATCGAAGTATCACCGAAAGAATAAACCATATAATAATCACAGAGAAACAAAAAGACAGAAATGAAGAAGATTCTGATGGCTTGCGGCGTGGCCGCAGCCCTTCTCGGAGCCGCCGCATCGTGCTCCAACGGCTCGTCTAAGGGTGCCGACGCATTCACCGACTCCCTCTCGACCACCTTCGGCGAACTCAACGGCCTCCGTCTCGCCAGCGACTACAACAACATCCCCGAGGACCAGAAGGCCACCCTCAAACGTGACGACATCCTCCGCGGCCTCAAGGAGGTCATCATGACCGACACCACCCAGCAGGGCTACCTCAGCGGCCTCAACATCGGCCTCCAGCTCGTCGGCCAGCTCATGCGCTACGAGGAGTCGGGCATCCACATCGACCGCGCAAAGGTCTATGAGGCATACGCCAAGGCATTCCAGATGGACTCCGTGCCCGCTGACGCCCTCCGCGACGCCCAGATGACCATGCAGGTCCTCAGCCAGCAGGCCCAGGAGCGCATGATGAAGTTCTACGAGGAGAAGCAGAAGGCCCAGGAAGAGGCTGCCATGAACAGCCCCGAGGCACAGGAGAACGGCAAGGCCGGCGAGGAGTATGTCAAGGCACAGATGGCCGATGACCCCTCCATCAAGATGACCCCGTCGGGCGTGGCCTACAAGGTCATCGCCGAGGGCGACGGTGAGGCTGTCGGCGACAACGGCCAGGCCGTTGTCAACTACAAGGGCTCCCTCATCGACGGCACCGTCTTCGACCAGAACGACGGCATCACCTTCTCGCCCAAGAACGTAGTCCCCGGCTTCGGCGAAATGCTCGCCCAGATGAAGGCCGGCTCGCACTACGTCATCATGATCCCCGGCAACCTCGCCTACGGCGCCAACGGCGTACCCCAGGCCGGCATCGGCCCCAACGCCACCCTCATCTTCGACCTCGAAGTCACCGAGGTGAAGTAATCCCCCACCGTACAGGTAAAAATATTTTGCCCCTGCGAAACCTTTAAAAGTTTCGCAGGGGTATTTTTTGATAGAATCACAGGTCGGAGACGCTATTCTCTTGTTTTTCTCGCGGATTATCACGAACTTTACGCCGTCTAAACCCAATAGTCCCCGAATCCTATGGCCTCAAAACGCAATACCTCGATCGAAGCATTACGCTTCCTGTTCATGTTGCAGATATGTATCTGGCATAATAGTTCGGGTTTCGGCACGATGCAGGCGGGATTCCTCGGTGTGGAGTTTTTCTTTTTCCTCTCGGGGCTCTTCCTCTACCGTGCGGCGGTGCGGCCGGATGCTCCCGGGATACTCGAATATTCGCGGCGCAAGCTCTCGAAGTTCTATCCGGCCTACGTCGCGGCCACCCTGCTCAGCTTCTGCGTCTTCGCAAAGGTCGGCATCATGGGATTCTTGTATGCGCCAGTCGAGACGGCCTTGAAGCTGATCGGTCAGCTGCTGATGATACAGGCCACAGGCGTAGGCTATTTCGGAGTCAACAATGCGCTTTGGTTCTTCTCGGTGCTCGTGTATGGCGGAGCTCTGGTGTATGCACTCGTCCGTTATTATCCCGGGCTCAGCATACACGTCCTGTTCCCCGCGGCGAGCCTGCTCTTCTTCGTTCACATCTTCGCCGACGGCGGGGGATTCGAGCATTGGGGCGAGAGCGGCTTCCTCTACTCGGCCATGGCCCGCGGGACGGTCGAGATAGCCTACGGAGCCCTTGTTGGGCATCTCTATTTCGGCAACCGTCATGCCGTCGAGGAGCATCGCATACTGCTCGACGTGGCCTCAGTCGTGGCCGTGCTGCTCTACGTACCCATCATCTTCACGGCCCCCGGGGCACAGGCGTATGTGCTCATCCTCTTCCCCGTCATGCTCATCGCCGCCCTCACGCGCGGGAGCCTCATCGAGCGGGTCTTTGCGTGGCGCGGGTGGCTGTGGCTCGGGCGGTTGAGCTTCGATATGTTCCTCATCCACCTCTTGCTCATCCACGGTTGCTCCAAGTATCTCCCGTCACTCGGGCTCACCCTGCCGATGTGCCAGGCCGTCTACTGCGTCATCCTCATTCCCTGCGCGTGGGGGTTCGGGGTTGTTGTGCGGAGGCTCGCTGCCATCATGGGGCGGTGACGTAGCGGGTCGGGGTATTGTGTATGTCGGGGAAATTTGCTATTTTTGTACCATTATTGGTCAAAAATACCATTCTTACCCTAAATTCAACCTCTTTCTCTCTCCATATCTGTCGATGGACACGATTCTCACCTCTCTCCAAGAACTCGACGCCTCAGTTTTTTTGTTTTTTAACGGACTGCACGTCGACTGGCTCGACCATCCCGTGAAGACCCTCACCAACAAGTGGGTGTGGGTGCCTTTCTACGTGCTGCTCGCGACGCTCGTGGTGCGTATGCGCGGGCTGCGCGAGGGGCTACTCATAGTTCTCTGTGCTGCCCTTGCGGTCGGTATGGCCGACTATATATGTGCCTCGGTCATCCGTCCCTTCTGCGGACGCCTGCGCCCCTCTAATCCCGAGAACCCGATCTCGGCCTTCACGTACATCGTTGACAACTACCGCTCGGGGCGCAACGGCTTCCCCTCGTGCCACGGCGCCAACACGATGGCCCTCGCCACGTTCATCGCCCTCGCCTGCCGACTGAGGCCGCTCACCCTCTTCATGTTCGGGTGGGCCGCGATGCTCTGCTACACGCGCGTCTATCTCGGCGTCCACTACCCCGGCGACCTCATGGTCGGCGCCCTCATCGGCGCCTCGCTCGCCTACGCCGTCTACATGACCCTCTACCGCTGGCTCCTCAGCCTCCCCTCCATCCCCGTCCTCTATCACAGCCT
>CAMWXQ010000020.1 GCA_947178235.1 uncultured Muribaculaceae bacterium | reverse complement strand
ACGAGATTCGAACTCGTGGATAGGATTGCTCCCATCGTCGGTTTAGCAAACCGGTGGTTTCAGCCACTCACCCACCTCTCCATATGCAACGCGGGATGGGGTTGTTTCCTGTTTTGCGATGCAAAGGTAGTGAGTTTTTTCCAATCTTCCAAATCTTATTGTCAAAATGTTTCCTGCGCGTCTCAAAATTCCGCCTTCTCGGGGTGGTTTTGGTAGTTAGATGGAGATTTCTTAACTTTGTACCAAATCAAACATCATCACAACCATGACAATGAAAAATCTATCTCTTTCGCTTCTATTGCTCGCTGCCGTCGGCCTTTCGGCCCAGGCCAAGGATGAGCAGGGGCGCATAGTGGTCTCGCCCGACGGCTCGGGTGACTTCAAGACGGTCTCCGAGGCTGTCCGTAAGGTCCGCGGCGACTTCGACGAACCTGTCACAATCTTTGTGCGCAACGGCGTGTATCCCGAGAAACTCGTGGTGAACGCCACCGTCAACAATCTCACCGTCGAGGGCGAGAATCCCGACAGCGTCATCATCACCTACGGCGACTATGCCTCGCTCAACAATATGGGTACCTCGGGCTCGTACACCGCCAAGGTCGAAGGCAACAATATAACGTTCAAGAACATCACTTTCGAGAACTCGGCCGGCAAGGTCGGCCCCGCCGTAGCCATGCACACGATAGGGGACCGCATCAGCTTCTACAACTGCCGCTTCCTCGGCAACCAGGATACCCTCTACACTGGCGGACGCAATGGCCGTCTCTACTTCGAGAACTGCTATGTCGAGGGCACTACCGACTTCATCTTCGGCTCGGCCACGGCACTCTTCAACCGCTGTCACATCCACGGCAAGGCCGACTCGTACATAACCGCTGCGTCGACCGCCGCCGAGACCCCTGTGGGTTATGTCTTCTATGATTGCAAGGTCACCGCAGACCCCGAGGTCACCAAACTCTACCTCGGCCGTCCGTGGCGACCCTATGCCTCGACCGCTTTCATCAACTGCGAGCTCCCTGCAGCCATCCATCCCGCAGGGTGGCACAACTGGGGCGACAAGGCCAACGAGGCTACTGCCCGCTATGCCGAATATGGCTGCAAGGGCCCCGGTGCCGACCTATCGAAGCGCGTAGACTGGGAAAAGTCTCTCACCACCGCCGAGGCCGCCCGCCTCACCGATCCCACCTATATATATGACCGTATCCTCTACTGGAACCCGATGGCCAAGTGAGATGAGAAAAATTTGCGGCCGCCCGCGAGGGTGTCCGCGAAAAAATTCGTAACTTTGCGGCGCAGTTCATACAGAGCTGCGCCGTTCATGTATACACAAAGCATATCAGTACCGACCGTCCGCCCCATCGTGATGAACTGGGGCTTTCTTGAAAACTGGAAGAGCACAGCTTCTGTCCGCCGCTGAACAGGGGCGTGGGAGCCGTTGACACATCCGTCTCCCCGCCGCGAGAGATCTTCCACCCAATCCCCGTTACATTTTCCCAAACCCACCTATGAACAATCTTCGATTGCTCACAGGAGTGCTTGCCGTACTCCTGTCGGGGGGCGGAGTGTGTGCGTATGGGCAGTCGGTCTATACACTCGAAGAGATTTTCGAGGCAGCCGAGGCCAACAGCGCACAGCTCCGTCCCGCCATCACGGCCTCGGCCGAGGCTCGCGCCGCAGTCTCGGAGGCCCGCACCAGACGCCTTCCGGACATCGACGCCTCGCTCAATCTCAGCTATATCGGTGACGGATTCATCACGGCCCGTGACCTGAGCGGCTATCAGCGCGCCCCGATACCTCACTTCGGCAGTGGCCTCGGTGTTGAGGTCACACAGCCTGTCTACACAGGCGGTGCAATCTCCAACTCCATCACCCTCGCCAAGCAGAAATCCACCGCTGCGCGACTGGCCGAGGAACTCAACCGAGACAACATACGTCTGAGACTCACAGGATTCTACCTTGACCTCTACAAGTATTCAAACCTCCGCTCGATAGTGGATGCCAACATCAGTGCGGCTCAGAAAGTGCTCGCCGACATGAGGCTGCGTTACGAGCAGGGCACCGCCCTCCGCAATGACATCACCCGCTACGAGCTCCTGGTCTCCAACCTCGAACTCGAACTGATCCGCATCGACAACACCATCCGAATCCTCAACGACAACCTCGTAACCGTCGCCGGCCTCCCCTCCGAGACCATCGTGGTGCCCGACACGACTATCCTTGACCGCTCGCTCCCGGGACGTAGCGAGGAGTGGTGGCAGCAGACGGCCACCGAACACTCCCCCTCGCTGAGCCTTGCGCGTACAGGGGTCGACATCAGCCGCACGGCCGAGGCTCTCGTGCGATCCGAACGCCTCCCGAATATCGGTCTGAAATCCGCATGGACCATCGACGGCCCTATACTCGTGGAGATCCCGCCCATCAACCGCAATCTCAGCTATTGGTATGTCGGCGTAGGTGTCAGCTATAATCTTGCATCGCTATACAAGAACGGCAAGTCGCTCGCAAAAAGTCGTTTGGCCACCCGCAAGTCCGTCGAGGAACTCGATGCCGCGCGAGACAATCTCTCGCTCAGTGTCCGCGCCGACCATATCCGCTATCTCGAAGCCCACGAGGAGCTGAAAACCCGCACCAAGAGTGTCGAGCTTGCCGACCGTAACTACACGACCACCTCGACTCGCTACATGGAGGGGATGGCCCTCATCACCGATATGCTCGATGCGGCCAATTCGAAGCTCGACGCCGAGCAGCAGCTCGTCAACGCGCGCATCAATCTCGTCTATACCTATTATAAACTACTCTTCACCACCGGAACCATATGAAACACCATAACCGCAAACTCCTCTCCTACGTCATCAGTCTCGCCGTCATCGCTGCCGCACTCTTATGGGTGCGGAGCCGATTCTACCGCCCCGGCGATGTTGAATTCACCGACAATGCCCAAGTGCGTCAGCAGATTGTACCCGTCAACAGTCGTGTGCAGGGGTATATCAAGGAGATACGTTTCAAGGAATACGGACAGGTCCACAAGGGGGATACCCTCGTCATCATCGACGACGCCGACCTCCGCCTTGCCCATGCCCGCGCCGTCGCCGATCTCCGCGCAGCCGAGGCAGGCCGCGGTGTGGCCGATCGCTCGGTGGTATCAGCCTCGGCCAATGTCGCCGTCTCGGCCGCCTCTGTCGCCGAGGCAAAGGTGCTGATGGAGATGGCCGCGACAGACCTCGCCCGATATGAGGCTCTCCTCGCCAAAGAGGCCGTCACCCGCCAGCAGTATGATGCCGCAAAGACCGACTATGAGGCCAAGCGTGCCCGATACGAGATGCTCTCGCGCCAGCAGTCGTCGGCATCGACCGTCGTCGACGTCAACCGCGGGCAGATTGCACGCACCGATGCAGGCATCGAGATGGCCCGCGCGATGGTCGAGACCGCCGAACTCAATCTCAGCTACACGGTCATCGTCGCTCCATGCGACGGATATACCTCGCGCAAGGAGATCCGTGTCGGCCAGCTCGTACAGCCCGGTCAGACCCTGCTCGACATAGTCGACACCGAGGAGACATGGGTCACAGCCAACTACAAGGAGACGCAGCTCAGACATATCGCCGAGGGGAGCGAGGTCGACATCGAGGTCGACGCAGTCCCCGGTGTGACCTTCCACGGCACGGTCTCCTCGATCTCCACCGCGACGGGAGCCTCGCTCTCCGTCATGCCTCAGGACAACTCGGCGGGCAACTTCGTGAAGGTACGTCAGCGCATCCCCGTCCGCATAGAGTTCACCGCAGACAACAATCCCGACGACATGGCACGCCTCCGCGCAGGCATGAATGTCGAAACCTTCGTGAAGTATTGATATGGCAGACTGGCATGTGCCCCAGGGGCCCTTCGACATTCCCGATGTTCCCGACTTCGTCCCCCGCAGGCTCAAACCTTGGATATTCATCCTCTTTGTCCTCATCATCCAGTTTTCGGGCGGGCTCTACCTCGCCGCCGCATTGGACATGGTCGGCACAACGGGACTGATGCAGGAAGACATCCTCATGGCCGGGTACGCGTCGCTCGCGGGGCTCGCCATCAATTTCGCGGTCATGTTCCGCATCAAGTTCCGTTTCTCCACGCGCACTCAGCTACTTGTCTGCTGTACGGTCTTGATCGCGGCCAATATCATCTGTGCCCACACCCTTTCGGTTCCCGTCCTCGTTGTCACCTGCTTTGTGGCCGGATGGTTCAGAATGCAGGCGACGTTTGCTTGCAACTCGACCATACAGCTGTGGCTCACGCCGGTGCGCGATATGTCCATCTTCTTCTGCTACGTCTATATTGTTGTCGACAGTGTCATACAGCTCAACGGCATCGCGACCATCTACACCATCTTCTACTTCGAGTGGGAGTATATGCACTGCATCATGACCGGCCTCCTTGCGGTCATGATGCTCCTTGTACTCATACTTGTGCGGCCTGTGCGTGGCCCGATGTGGATACCGTTGCTCGGCATCGACTGGCTCGGCGCACTCCTGTGGGGCGGTTTCATGCTCACTTTCATATTCGTGTGCGTCTACGGCGATTTCTACGACTGGTGGGAGGCGGTGGAGATCCGTGGGGCCACCCTCATCGGCCTCTGTTGCGTTGCGGTCAATCTTTGGCGCGCAACCTTCCTCCATCATCCATATATATCGTTTCGTGCGATGAGTAACCGCAATGTCATCCGCGCCACTGCCGTCTATCTCGTGTTCTTCACCCTCATAGCCACCGAACATGTATTCGAACACTCTTACGCGGCGACAATACTCGGTTTCGACGAGACCAATCTTATTGACCTCAACTGGTATGTCTTTATCGGCATCGTCGCGGGCTGTGCATTCACTTACTTCACATTTGCGCTGCGC
Organism: uncultured Muribaculaceae bacterium; assembly: GCA_947178235.1. Classification (GTDB taxonomy): domain Bacteria; phylum Bacteroidota; class Bacteroidia; order Bacteroidales; family Muribaculaceae; genus Duncaniella. Next base: position 4,883 of record CAMWXQ010000020.1, on the reverse strand, counting down.
AAGTGGCGGTACAAGACCATGACTCTCATCGGCTTCACGCTCGCGGCCTTATACCTTGCGTGGTTCTATTTCGGCATAGATTATGGTGTCGAGAAGGAGGCTCTTTTCGTCCCGCTCTTCGTGCGAGGGGCTGCCTCGGTCATAATCTCGATCGTGTTCCTCACATCCATTGTCCAGAGCGGGCTGCCATTCCAAGTCTTTCCGCAAGCCCTTACCATCAATGGCTTCACAGGGGCCGTGATGGGTGCGACACTCGGCCCCGCGATCGTCGGCGAGTGGCTGCGGCATACCATCGCAAAGAACGCCGCACTGCTCGGCTCAAATCTCACCGACGTGAATCCGCTCACGCATCACGCACCTTTGGGTGAGTTGTACGGCATGGTTCAGGTTCAGGCCCTCGTGGTGTCGATGAAGGAGATTTACGGGTGGCTCTTGATGATTGCACTCGCCTCGGTTCTCATAATCGCCGTCAGCTATGGACCCGTCCGCCCGTGGGCAATCTTCCCCAAGTGGCGCACTATCTGCAAGAGGTTGAGATTGGAGTCGATGGTCCGAGGCTGAATATATCTGTTTGCCGAATACTTTCGGGCTTGAATCTAAAAAATTGGTTCATATTGGAGCGGAAATTGGTGGTGTGTTTGATGTTTATGTCGTAACTTTGCAATAAACATTGACACATACCCCAATGACAACATCGAAGCCCGATATATACATGGTACAGGACAATGCTTCTGCATTGTCCGCCCTGCCCCGCTCAACCCCCGCAACAGACTCACCAATACCATAGGCACTAAGAAATGAAGAAGATAATTCTTACCTTTGCACTCATCTCGATACTTATACCCAACATCATGGCACAACAGAAGATAGTCCAGACCGCCGGACGTCAGCAGCTCGGCGAGTTTGCCCCCGAGTTCGCTCATCTCAACGACGACATCCTCTTCGGCGAGGTTTGGAGCCGCAACGATCTCCTCTCGCTCCGCGACCGCAGCCTCGTCACAGTCACCTGCCTCATCTCGCAGGGCCTCACCGATTCCTCGCTCACATATCACCTCCAAGAGGCCAAGAAGAACGGAATCACCCGTACAGAAATCTCCGAAGCCATCACCCACATCGCTTTCTACGCAGGTTGGCCCAAGGCGTGGGCAGCTTTCCGTCTCGCCAAGGATGTCTGGAACGATGATGTCAAGGGTGACGACGCCAAGGCCGAGTTCCAGCGTCAGATGATTTTCCCCATCGGCGAGCCCAACACCGCCTATGCCAAGTATTTCATCGGCAACAGCTATCTCGCCCAGGTTTCAGACAAGCAAGTGCCCTTTGCCAACGTAACCTTCGAGCCCGGGTGCCGCAACAATTGGCACATCCACAAGGCCGAGAAGGGTGGGGGACAGATGCTCGTAGGCGTCGCCGGACGCGGATGGTACCAGGAAGAGGGTAAACCCGCAGTCGAGATTCTCCCCGGCACCGTAATACATATCCCTGCCAACGTCAAGCACTGGCATGGCGCAGCCAAGGACTCATGGTTCGCCCACCTCGCTTTCGGTGTCCCCGGTGAGGAGACCGACAACGTTTGGCTCGAACCTGTCTCGGACGAAGAGTACGGCAAACTCTGATATGAAAAAACTTCTCATTCCCATCCTCGTCTCGGTCATGGCGGCTCTCCCCGCCGTGGCCGAGACGCGTGACGTTGCACTCCACAGCGAGATCACCAAGCCTCAGCCGATGACCGGCCTCGTGCTTTGGCCCGACCAGGCCCGCGACCTCAACGCCTCGCACGGCGCGAGCATTCAGCTCGAATTTTCATACTGTCTGCCATGCAAGGTCGTGACAGGTTGCGCCCCCGACGGCACTATCCAGTATGACTGGGCCTGGTTCGACAATATTCTCGCCGACGTCGCCTCGCGCGGCCATCAGCTCATAGCCCGCTTCCGATACGAGTACCCAAACTCGAAGGATGTCGACGGTAAGACTGCCGGCATGACCGCCGTCCCGCAGTACATCAAGGATCGCGACGACTACCACGAGACCTACAACAAGGTCAAGGGGGACGGCCCGACCTATTACGCGGATTGGAGCAACGCCGAGTTGAAGCGCTTCACCAAGCAGTTCTATACAGACTTCGCCGCCCGCTATGCCTCCGATCCCCGCCTCGCCTTCGTCGAGGTCGGTTTCGGGCATTGGAGCGAGTACCATATATATGGTACGACCTTGAAATTCGGCACCAACTTCCCCACAAAGGAGTATCAGAAAGAATTCCTCACCCACATGGAGACGGTCATGGCCGGGATTCCGTGGGGAGTGTCCATTGATGCCGCCGATGACGAATACTCGCCTGTCGCGGGCGATGGCTCGCTCATGGCCCTCGGCTTCGGATGCTTCGACGACTCGTTCATGCACAAGGACCACGAGATAGGCTCGGCTGACGGGTACAACGAACGTAACTGGATAGCCATCGGCAGCGACACCCGCTGGCAGCGCGGTTTTGCAGGAGGCGAAGTCAGCTACTACACCGACAATGATCAGAAAAACTTCTTGAACCCCGCCGGCATGTATGGCCACACGTGGGAGGAGCAGGCAGCCAAGTATCATATCACCTTCATGATTGCCAACGATGCCCCCGAGGGCAAGTATGGCACGGGCGAGCGATTCCGCTCCGCGTCACTCGCCACAGGATACCGCTTTGAGGTCAAGAAATGTACCACTGACGGCACCTCGACCGACCTGTTGGTGACCAATATGGGTGTAGCTCCGATCTACCGCGACGCCTACTTTGCGATTGGCGGTGTGCGCAGTGCTACCTCACTCCGCGGGCTTCTGCCCGGCGAGGAGCAGTGGATTACGATACCCTGTGGGATGACCGACACGAAGCCTGTGATCGAGAGCGACCACATTCTCCCCTCACAGGAGATTCAGTACGCAGCCGACTGCACCGAATCGGCCTTGGGCATCGTCGAAGCTGACCAGACCACAACCACATCACCCGTCTACGACCTCACAGGCCGCCGCATCACCACACCCTCCGCCGGCCAGATAATCATCACCGACGGAGCGAAGAAAATCTACCGCAACTGACCATATGAACATTGAGAGCGGAGCTCTCGAATCTATCCAAGCCCCACGAATTTATTCGTGGGGTGAACGGATCAATATGCCCATCTACCGCGGAGCGGTTGCACCTCGTTGCCATATTGTATGCGCCCGAGATGCAACCGCTCCGCGGTTTATAGTTGATTACTAATAAATTACCCCACGAATAAATTCGTGGGGCTTGGATAGATTCGAGGGCTCCGCCCTCATATGGTATTACGCAGATATTGTATTGCGTCTTGCAGTTCTATTTCAGAACTTCTCTGCGAGGGCGGCGGCTTGGGCGCAGCCGTCTGTCTTGGCGACATCACCCTCGTGGAACACGCCCGGCACGAGAACCTCGCCGACAATCTCCCATTTCAGCAGGTCAGCTGTGCGGCGCATGGGGACGGTGATCCCTTCGAGCAGGGCTGCGTCATGCTCCTCGCAGCAGCAGATTAGACCCAGCTTCTTACCCTGTATAGGCTTCTCGGCCACGCAGAACGAGAAGACGCGGTCGATGACACCCTTGATCTGCGCGGGGATCGAATACCAGTACAGTGGCATGGCATAGACGATGGCGTCGGCGTCGAGGATGTGGGGAGCGATGATGTTGAAGTCGTCGTCGAACGAGCACGCCTTGCCGGTCTTGAAACAGGTCATGCAGGCGTGGCATCCGCCGATCTTCATCATGGCGGCATCGAAACGCATTACCTCGTGCCCTTTGGCCTCAGCGGCCTTGATGAAGGCATCGGTCATGGCAAATGTGTTGCCGTGCTTGCGGGGAGACCCGGTGATGACTGTGATTTTCATTTCTTTATGGTGTCTGAATTTTGGTTATAGGCTTTTGCGACGCACTTCCACCCGCCGTTGAGTTTGAGGAGCAGGAGGAAGTCAGTGAAGTCGATTCGGCCACCCCACTTCTCTTCGAGGACTCGCACAACAACGGCGACCGTCTCCTCGACCGCGAGCACATCGATGCGCGCCTTGAAATTCTCACCTGCGCCGACGGTGTCGACGTTGTGGTAGAACTGCTCTATCGAACCGTGTTCGAGCACTCCGTCGAGTATGCCGAAGAGTACGGCATCCTCGGTGAAGAGGGCCTTGGCATACTTGCTGTCACCCTCGGCCACACTCTTGACAAAATTCTCAGCTGCCTTGGCGACCGCTTCGTATTCCTTGATCTGGTCTCTCATATTCCGTCGTTGTATTATTGGTTTTTAAGTTTCTGGTGCAAAATTAAGGGTTAGATACGGACAAATCAAGTACCGAAAAAAGATTCATATACCGAATCTTTTTTCGGTACTTGATTATTAGCGGTTTGTTTCCTAATTTTGCGGTCAGAAATCATATCACCAATGGCATACGAAAAGAAGATACCCGTAGACCTCGACTGTCCGCTGCGGCTCACGATGAGCCTAATCGAGTCCAAGTGGAAGTCGTGCATCCTCGACGAACTCCGCTCGGGCGATCCGATGAGGCCGAGCGAGATACACAAGTGTCTCCCCGAGGCTGCACCACGCGTACTCGACATCCAACTCAAAGAGATGGTCGAGGACGGATTGATCGAAAAGACAATCTTCCCCGAACTCCCCCCGAGGTCCGAATATCGTCTCTCGCCACTCGGCAAATCACTGATGCCTATCATCGACATGATGCTCGGGTGGGGCGAGGAGCACATGGAGATTTTCGAGAAGAAATATGGCCCGCGCCGCGAGGGGTGATTACTTCACCACGCGTTTCTCACCGCCGATGATGTAGATGCCGCGCGTGAGTGGGGTGTCGGCTTTGATTTTGCGACCCGCGAGGTCATATAC
>CAMWXQ010000019.1 GCA_947178235.1 uncultured Muribaculaceae bacterium | reverse complement strand
CGCTCCACGTCCCCGAAGGTTCGACGCTCACATTCTCTTATGTAGGATTCAAGTCGGTCACCCTCAAAGCCGAGCCCGAGATGATCGTGACGCTCCACGAGGACACCGAGATGCTCGACGAGGTAGTCGTCGTCGGCTACTCGACCGAGAAGAAGTCCGACCTCACCGGCGCGGTCGCCGTCGTCAAGATGAAGGACGTGGCCGACATCCCCACCGGCAATGTCATCCAGTCTCTCCAAGGGCGCGTGGCAGGTATGCAGGTGACCACCGACGGTACGCCCGGCGGCCTCTCGACAGGCACCTCGATCCGTGGCCGCTCGTCGTTCTCGGACACCAACGGCCCCCTCTATGTCATCGACGGCGTGATGACCCGCGACAATCCCGGCACCATCCTCAACTCGAATGACGTCGAGTCGATCCAGGTGCTGAAAGATGCAGCCTCGGCAGCCATCTACGGCGCACAGGCCGCCAACGGCGTCATCATCATCACCACCAAGCGCTCGAAGGCCGGCGAGGCCCGCGTGACCTTCGACGCCACACTCACCGTACAGCGCTACAACAGCGGCCTCGACCTGCTCAACGCCGACCAGTGGGGCGACGTATATTGGAGCGCATACAAGTATGCCCACGGCGGCCAGACACCCCAGTCGGCCATCTACGGCGACGGCCCCAAGGCCAAACTGCAACCGTACACCAACCTCAACGGCGCACTCGTCCAGCCCCGCAACACCGACTGGGAGGATGAGATCCACCGCACGGCAATCATGCAGAGTTATACAGTAGGTCTCTCCAAAGGTTCGGAGAACGGCTCATCCTCGATGTCCCTCAGCTGGCTCGACCACGACGGCATCATCAAAGGCACCGACTTCCAGAGAGTCAACTCACGTTTCAGCTCAGACTACGGATTCATCAACAACCGCCTCCGTGCAGGCGGCAGCGTGTCGGTCAACTGGTGGCGCGAGCATACAGCCCCCGGGGGCATCGAGGAGAACGCCGTCAAGCAGCACCCCGCCAAGGGTGTCTATGACGAGACCGGCGAGTATGTGGATGCCATCCAGGATGTCCTCGGCGATGCCGAGAACGGTGTCCGACTCATCGAGGACCGCGTGAACGACAAGCATGAGTACTGGCGCGTCTTCGGCAACGCCTATCTCCAGATCGAGCCCGTCAAGCACCTTATCGTGAAGACCAACTTCGGTGTCAACTACTTCAACGGCAATCACAAGGAGTTCACACCCAAGAACCTACGCCGCACGGTGAACGCCCTCTTCCAGAAGTCGGACAACAACACCGACTGGGTATGGACCAACACCGCACAGTACACCAACGACTTCGGCAAGAACTCGATCATGGCCCTCATCGGCGTCGAGGCCAAGCGCTACCACCAGGAGGGCTTCGAGGCCCGCGGCGAGGGTCTCGAATTCGAGGACAAGGACTTCCTCTACCTGGGCAACGTGACCTCCAACCGCCAGGTCAACTCGTGGGCTTCGAACTACTCGATGTTCTCGCTCTTCGGCAAGTTCAACTACACATGGGACAACAAGTATCTCGCCTCGATCACCATCCGCCGCGACGCATCGTCGCGTCTGTCCAAGGACAACAACCATGACTGGTTCCCCTCCTTCTCGGCAGGCTGGCGCATCACCCAGGAGAACTTCATGGAGAGCACCCGCGACTGGCTCTCGGACTTGAAGATCCGCGCATCGTGGGGTATCAACGGTAATGACCAGATCGACAACGAGGCCTTCTATGCCAAGTACCGCATCTCGGCCGAGGCAGGCTCGTACAACATCAGCGGCGACGGCTCGACACTCGCCACCGGCGCAATCCGCATCCGCACCACCAACCCCGACCTCCGCTGGGAGAAGACCTACCAGACCAATGCCGGTATCGACGCCGCATTCTTCAACAGCCGTCTGACCGTCTCGCTCGACTACTTCCGCAAGGAGACCAAGGACATGATCGTCGACAAGCCCTACATCGCCACCATCGGCGAGGGCGGATACTGCTCGTACAACGGCGGTGAGATGGTCAACAACGGTTTCGAGGGTCAGATCAACTGGCGCTCGGCCATCGGCAAGGACTTCACCTATGACATCGGCTTCAACTTCACCGTCCAGAAGAACAAGATCACCGACGTGATGGAGGACATCCGCGACACATGGGGCGGCGGCCGCAAGGGTCACAACATCATCGGCCAGAGCTTCGGCTCGTGGATGGGCTACAAGACCTCGGGCGTATTCCGCACCCAGGCCGAGGTAGACGAGTACTGCGCCAAGTATGACGTACAGTTCGGCCGTCCCGAGGTGGGCCGCCTCCGCTACGTCGACACCAACCACGACGACGTCATCAACGACGACGACCGCGTATGGCTCGGCACCGACCTCCCCAAGGCTCAGTTCGGCCTCAATCTCGGCTGCTCGTGGAAGGGCTTCGACCTCAGCATGTTCTTCTCCTCGATCGTCCGCGACGCATTCAACAACTCGAAGTTCTACACCGACTTCTTCCAGGGCTGGAACGGCAACCACGGCACCGCACTCGCCGAGGCAGCCGAGGCATACGACCGCTACCTCACCACAGGTGTCTACGACTGTGACATCCCCGCCCCCACCACCGACAACTCGAACAACGAGACCCAGGTCAACGACTATATCATCGAGAACGGCTCGTTCGTACGCATGAAGAACCTCACCCTCGGCTACTCGCTGCCCCAGAACGTGCGCCAGAAACTCCACCTCTCCAACGCACGCATCTATGTCCAGGGTCAGAACCTCTTCACCATCACCAAGTACAAGGGTGCCGACCCCGAGGGCCTCGGATACCCCTACGCACTGCCCCGCCAGTTCACCGTCGGCTTGCAGTTCGGTTTCTAATCCAACCCCCACACAGCTTTTCTCCAAACCGATATTTCAAAATACCAGACTCAAATGAAACTCCATAATATCTTCCTCGCACTGGGTGCCACGGCCATGCTCGCGTCCTGCGGCGACGACTTTCTCGAGAACAAGCCCCAGGGGTCACTCTCCGACGGCATGATGAACAATCCCGAGAACATCGAACTCCTCATCAATGCTGCCTATGCCGGCCTCTACGGATTCACCAACGAGCAGGGGAATCCCGACAACTTCCCCCTCACCAACTGGAGCTACGGCGAAGTCCGCGCCGACAACGCCTACAAGGGTGGCGGCGGCGAGGGTGACATCTGGGACTTCCACTCGATGGAGACCTTCCAGTACGACCCCTACCTCGGCAACCTCGACGGCAAGTGGTTCAACCTCTACTCGGTGATCTCGCGCTGCCACACCGCCCTGCGCGTGCTCAACGGGGCCTCGGACGACATCGTGCCCAACCGCAAGGCCCGCATCGCCGAGATGAACGTCCTCCGCTCGTTCTTCTACTTCGAGCTCGTGCGCCTCTTCAACAAAGTCCCCGTCAACGACGAGGATCTCTCGACCGCCGAGTTTGTGAATGTCCCCAACGATGAATTCACCCGCGACCAGCAGCTCGGCCGCATCGCCGGCGAACTCCTCGCCGCAGCCGAGGACCTGCCCGACCGCCAGGCCGACAAGGGCCGCATCAGCGCCAACATCGCCCGCGCCCTCGCCGCCAAGGTGAAGCTCTACCAGGCATACGAGCAGGATCCCGAGACCAACAGGGTCATCAATGTGAACAAGGATCGTCTGCGCGAGGTAGTGACCCTCATCGACGGCCTCCGCGGATATGACCTCCTCGGCGACTTCCAGCAGCTCGACCTCATCGAGTACGAGAACGGCATCGAGAGCGTCTTCGCCATCCAGTTCTCGACCAACGACGGCTCGGGCGACAAGGGCCGCGTCAACCGCCATAACCTCCTCAACTCGCCCGGCGGCAACAGCCCGTACAGCGGCGACGGATTCTTCCTCCCCTCGCAGGACCTCATCAACGCCTATCAGACCGACGCTGCCGGCCTCCCCGTGTTCGACTATCAGAGCCTGCCCGACTACTCGGTGGTCGAGTTCATCGACGACAACAACCAGGTGCTCCACAATACTGACCACGCCGTCGACCCCCGTCTCGACTTCGTCGTAGGCCGTCCGACCATCACATGGAAGACATGGACCGCCACCCCCTGCCAGTCGTGGGTACGCGACCGCGGCACATACGGTCACAACTGTGTCAAGCGCTTCTGGGTATCTCCCGAGTCCCCCGACATGGTCGAGGGATGGCCTTGGGGCGCTTCGGGCCTCAACTGGCAGGTCATCCGCTGGGCCGACCTCATGCTCTACAAGGCTGAGGCACTCATCGAGATAGGCGAGGCCTCAGGTCTCGAAACCGCCCGCACCCTGATCAACGCCGTGCGCGAACGCGCCAAGAACAGCGCATGGGTACGCGATTTCAACGACAACTCGAAGTTTGCAGCCAACTACAACATCGGGCTCTACCCCGCCGCCGGCTGGACCCAGGAGTATGCCCGCAAGGCCCTCCGCACCGAGATGCGCCTCGAAAAGGCTCTCGAAGGCGAACGCTTCTTCGACCTCGTGCGCTGGGGCATCGCCAAGGAGACCATGACCAAGTACATCGCAGCCGAGAAGGACAACCGCGTCTACTATCAGAACGCTTCCTTCAAGGACGGACAGGAATACTTCGCTATCCCCGTGGCCCAGTACAACTTCTCGCTCGGCATCTACACCCAGAACCCCGGCTACCCGGCGTTCAAGTGAGATAGATCATAACAAATTGAAAAAAGATGGAGCCGCGCAATCGCGCGGCCCCATCTTTTTTCAGTTGGCTGTTTTCAATTTCTTCCTCGTCACGGCGATGTATCCGGCCGAGAAGATGCCGAGGAGGATGAGCATCAGTGACTGGAAGCTCCAACATACCACCGAATAGGCCGCGCCGTCGCTGTCGGCGATGCCGAAGAGGCTGAGGGCGAACATCACCGCGACGTTCCATGCCCCGAGTCCGCCATTGGAGGGGACTGCCATCGAGCATGACCCGAAGACGAACACCACGAGCCCCGGGATAAGCCCCAGTGCATAGCCGTGATGGTGGATGAGCTCGCGGGTGAAGGGGAAGGCCCAGAAGCACGAGTAGGTTTCGAGGAAATAGCAGGTCCAGATGCCGAAGGTGAGGAGGATGTAGAGCCACGTGTCGCCGCCGAGATGGAAGAGTGTGGCGAAACCCGCCTTCATACGCTCGACATTGGCCTTGACGCCCTGCATGAAACGGGTCTTGCGCGCGAGGTATGCGGCCACGCCGACCACGACGATCGTCACGGCCACCCATGCCCACATCGTCCCGTCATAGGCATAGTGTTGCAGGTCCTGGCCGATGGGGTACTTGTCCATGAAGCGGTCGAGGTAGGGGCCCGCGACGAACATCGCGAGCAGGATGAGGAGCCCGATCATCACCGCGTCCGAGGCACGGTCGCCGAGGTCGGTCCCGATGACGGTCGAGAGCTTGGCGTTCTCGCGGCGCGTCACATAGACGCACCTCCACGCCTCGCCGAGATAGGGGAAGACGAGGTTGAGGGCATATGCGCCGAAAATCGACACACTCTCGGCCACCACGGGCATCCTCGGGATACCCGCGGCGCGCAGCTGTATGCCCCAGCGTATGCCTCGGATGATGTGGGAGAACATCGTGAGCAGCATCATCGCCACGATGTAGCGGTAGTCGACGCCGTGGCGCACGATCTCGGCCACCTGCGAGATATTGACCTTGTGGAAGAGCCACACCACGAGCCCCACGGAGACCGCCAGGGGCACTATGACCTTCAACACCTTGCCGGCCATCCCTTCGGCCGCCTGTATATCCTTGTCCTTGCTCATAATATATAGGTGAAAAATTGAGGTGATACGTCACAATCATAACACCCGAGCAGGCCAAAAGGATTAACCCACATGAATACTCTTACAAAATATCTTAATCTCGAATGTTTTTACTATCTTTGCGCCGTTAAAAAAATAAGAAAAAATGAAGTCGCACCTTATTTTCATCATCATCCCCCTTGTTTGCTTTCTTTTTTCTTGTTCGGGACAACGACAAAAAGATGTGTTGGATAGAGCTGATGTACTCATGGAGACGCGACCAGACTCTGCCTTAATACTGCTCAAAGGAATAGATGAATACGGAATTGGCTCTAAGGCAGAGAAGGCTCGATTTGCGCTTTTGGTGTCAATGGCATTAGATAAAAATTATGTTGATACCACTACTTTCGATGTGCTTCAACCGGCAATCGACTATTATCTCGACCACGGTGATGCAGATGAGAAGCTACGGACATATTACTATCAAGGTCGTATTTATCAGAATAGGGGTGAGGTTGATAAGGCTCTCGACTCTTTTCTGAATGGGATTGAGAGTTCAACGGGATGTTCGGATTCATTGACCCTTGTCCGTGCATTTGTGAGCCAGGCGTATATTCATTATGTATTATATGATTTTGAGAGCTATGTCGATAATAATCTAAGGGCTGCTGAGATAAGTGGGATGATTCCACACAAGGATTATGAGTTTGAGTGTCTGATCAATGCGCTGAATGGTTCGATTCTGCTCAATGACAAAATAAAGTGTGACAGCATTTTGGAACTATGCGATACCTTTGATTCACTCAGCGATCGGCAGAAGCAATCACTATTGTGGCAGAGAATGGTCTATACTGCGAAATATGGTACAACGGAAGAAATTGTGAGGATGGTAAGTGATTGTTCTGTCTTGGAGGGTAGTGACCCTTCGTGGGATCTGAATATAGCTTCTGCATATAATAAATTGGGGAAGAATTTTGACGCTAAAAAACTTCTGGATAGGATAGAAAGTAGCAATGTCGATTATGACACTCTAAAATATGAATCGATTAGAGTATATGTGCTTAAAGATTTGGGTGAATATCAAGAAGCACTCTCGGTATATGAGGAATTCAGCCGAAAGATGAACTATATAGACAACTCAAAATTCAATCACAAGTTGCAATTGATCAATGAAAAACATAGTATTGAATTGGAAGCCCAGAAGAAAGCCAAGCTTAACGTTAGGATAATTTGGGGCGGTTTATGTGGTTGTCTGTTTTTAATAATGATAATAATTGTGCTACTTCTATTTTCCAGAAGTAATAGGATGGCGAAAATTTTAGCAATTCAGAAAGCTAAGAATTTAACGTTGGAAAATGAGAAGTTAAAAACTACTGGGGAGATGTTGGCCCTTGAAAATAAAAATCTACAATTAGAGCGGGATAAGAGGGCTTTGGAGGCCGAAAATCTTGTGCAACGCGTCGAGACCCTTGAAAATGAGAGTGAAAGTCTAAAAACACTGATTGAGTCCCAAAAAGAGTTGCCAACTGAGGTCCAACAGGCTATTAAAGTGCGGATAGAGATGTTGAATGCTCTTTTGGCCGGATACATAACATCGAACGAACAATATGAGAAACCTTACGAAAAATGGGTCAAACAACTGACGGATGATACGGCCGAATTCATGAATAGCAATCGCCTTGCGTTTCAAGCTTCACATCCTCAATTCATTAGTTATTTCGAAGATCATGACCTTACAACGGATGAGATAAATTATGTTTGCCTCTATGCGATAGGCTTGCGTGGCAAAGAGGTTGGCAACTACATGAAGAAGCGTAGCCATGTGAATACGAGTAGTACCATACGTAAAAAACTCGGCATAGATAAGCACGAGACAAATATTGGTATCTATGTACGTAGGCTCCTCAAAGACCTATGAAGCAAAGTGGGCACAAGGTTTGTCAAAATTTATGAAAGTTCTTAACCATTGTGATCAGAAATTTAAAATCAATAATATTATAGTTGTCTGTTAATTAGTATGTTGATTGCTGGTTTCAACGTGAAAATATGAAAGTTTTGTTTTGGGGGTGAAAGTTTCACAGAGTAATTTTGCAGTGTCAAAACATCGAAAAAGTTTAAAAATAGAAATTTCATTCAGAATGACCACATCAGCCTCTTTGATAGGCTTTGTCGTTGTCCATGTTGCATAGGACATGGCATCTTGTATGTGTACAAAATATCTTTAATAATATTTAAAAAATCGGAATTAAGTATGGGCCACATCTCGGATAAGAGAGCAACTATACTTTTGGTAGTTGTAGAATTGATTATGGTAATTTTTTGCATAATCATGTATTTCTGTGTCTTGCAGGAGGAGTCAGCAGCAGGAATCACAATATTCATTCTCCCCTTGATCGTTTATTATTTGTTCGTGTATTTGAATGACAAGCGGGAGAGGAAACGTCATGAGGGTGTTGATCAAACCGAAGAGGACAAAGGTATGATGACTCTTTTCGATAAGCGCGCAGCAATATTGTTCGTGCTTGTTGTTCTGATTATGCTGATATTGTGCATTATCTTCAAGGTTGACATTATGTAGAAGGTGACCCCATAGCGATGAGGATATGGTGCATGGTGTCAAATTTTTTCATCCGAATCAGAAAACACGAAAAAATAATCCGCTGCCAGGGGGCGGTCCCCGTGGCAGCGGTGAGTGTGTTGGGTATTAGCCTGCTCAATAGATGGGCACGTTGGTGAATTTCACGGCGCTCGAAGCCATCCCGTAGTAGGAGTTGGGGTAGGCATACACGCCGAGGGTGAGGTTGAAGGTCTTGGCGGAGGTGCTCACGCCTGTGATCGTAACCGAACCGCTCACCTTTGGCCCTTCGGGGAAGGTCGTGTTGATGACATTGGACCCCGAGGTGGACTTGCCGTTGAACGTCATTGTCGGGTAGTCATAGGACTTTCCGTCGCTCGTCCACACGACGCTACGCGTGCCTCCCTGTATCAGCGACATCGATTTGGGAGGATAGATGCGCCAATCGTTGACGGTGCCGAGACCGGTGTTGGTGAGTGTGTACTGGAACGTGACGGTGTCGCCGCTGCGTCGGCAGCTCACGATCTCGGCCTTGACGCGATAGTCGCAGCTCGAAATCCCCGCGGATGAGTAATCTTCGACCTGTACATCAGCGGCTTTCTCGGCGGACACGGTGATGTCGACGTCTTCAAAATTGCCCATGATGCCGACGATATACACCTCATACCCGGAGGTCATTTTAGATCTGTCGACAACGAGTGTGATGTCTTGGCTGCCATAAGCGGGGATAGTGCCGCTCTTGGCCGACATCGAAAGCCATGACGGCATCGGGTATCCGGATTCGAACAGGTGCCATTCGGCAGGGATACTGCCGGTGTTGGTCAGTTTGAATGTCTTGTTCGTCGAGTTCAGCCCGAATTCAATTTCTTTCACCGATGCGGTGACTGAGGCGGTCGTGTTGATCGGAGTGAGGGAGAATGACACGTCTGTGGTGGTGCCTCCGCCGACATATGCGCTCTTGGTCATCGGCTCGAATCCGTCGGCCGAAACGTTGAAGCTGTAGTTGCCCGGGTTGAGGTTCTCCATTCTGAAATTGCCCGAAGCGTCGCTCCTGGCGCTTATCCCGTGGGCGGTCTCCGAGATTGTCGCGTTCGGTACAGGCGTGTTGTCGACACTGTTCACAACACGGCCCTTGACCACTCCGTAGACGGGATTCTCGTTGCCTCCGGTAGCATTGTTGACCAGTACGCTGACCGACTTCGAGGCGCCGCCGGACGATACATTGAAGCTCGTGCTCATCGATTTTCCATCGGCCAGTGAGCTGCGGTCGACGATGACTTTCACGACACTGGACATCCCCTCGCCGAGCGTACCCTCGTTGGGCGTGACGGTGAGCCAGTCGACGGTGATGAGGTTGATGTTCCATTTTATCGGGCCGTTCTCACCCACATTCTTTACCTCGAATGTGAGTTCGTTGATGCCCCTGTCGAAGGTGAGCGAGGTCGTGGAGAGCTGGAGGTTGCTCATCAGAGATTC
>CAMWXQ010000018.1 GCA_947178235.1 uncultured Muribaculaceae bacterium | reverse complement strand
TTTATGAGATTTATAAGTCTTATGAGATTTATAAGTATTATAAGATTTATAAGTCGTATGAGATGGATAATTTTTAATTCATAATTCTTAATTTTTAATTCTTAATTCCTGACCTGGCCGTGGCCGGTGAGGATGTATCGGTAGGTTGTGATTTCGCGGAGGCCCATGGGACCACGGGGGCCGAGTTTCTGGGTCGAGATGCCGATTTCGGCCCCGAGACCGAACTGGCCGCCGTCGGTGAAAGAGGTCGGAAGATTGACATACACGCACGCAGCGTCCACGCGTCCCGTGAAGAGCGACTGGGCCTCGGGGGATTCAGATACGATGGTCTCCGAGTGGCCCGAGCCGTAGCGGTCGATGTGCGCGATGGCCCCGTCGATGTCGTCGACGGTGTAGAGACCCATCTTCATGTCCATCCACTCGCGCTCGGGGTCTGTCTCAGAGGCGGCCACGAGCAGATGCGCGGGATATGCGCCGTCGAGCGCCGCGAGGGCACGCGGGTCGGCGTGGATTTCGACCCCTTTCTCGCCGAGCACATGGCAGAGCTCGGGGAGGTCGCCGAGGCGGTCGCGGTGAACGAGCAAGGTGTCGAGGGCATTGCAGACGCTCACGCGGCGCGTCTTGGCATTGTCGACGACCAGTTTGCCGATTTCGAGCGAGCCGTCGCGGTCGAAGTACGCATGAACGACCCCCGCGCCGGTCTCGATGACAGGGACGCGGGCCGTGTCGCGCACGAAGTCTATCAGCTTCCTGCCCCCGCGCGGGATGCAGAGGTCGACATAGCCCACGGCATTGAGCAGTGCCGCCGTAGCCTCGTGGGTCGAGGGGAGCAGCACGGCCACGTCGGGGTCGATGCCCGTCTCGGCGAGGGCGCGGTGGATGAGGCCGATGGCCGCCTCGTTCGAGGCTGAGGCATCCTTGCCACCTTTCAAGATGCAGGCATTGCCGCTTTTCAGACAGAGTGCGAAGACGTCGAACGTGACATTCGGGCGTGCCTCATAGATGACCCCGATGACCCCGAATGGTACGCGGACGCGGCGCAGCAGGATGCCGTTGGGCAGGGTGCGCTCCTCCATCACCTCGCCGAGGGGACACGGCAGCGCCGCGACGTGGCGCAGATCCGAGGCGATGGCATCGAGGCGTGCGTCGGTCAGTTGGAGGCGGTCGTAGAGAGGATTCGCGGGGTCCATGCGCGCGAGGTCGGCGGCATTGGCTTCGAGGAGCAGGGTGTGGTTTGCATCCACGAGGTCGGCGAGGGCCAGTATGGCGGCCGAACGCTCGGCATCGGTGAGCAGCGGCAGACGCCGCGACGCCGCACGGACGGCGGAGAAGATAGAAATCATGTCTGAATTAAGAATTATGAATTATGAATTAAGAATTCTTATACGATTTATAAATCTTATATGACTTATAACTCTTATAAATTCTTAATTCATAATTATTAATTTTCAATATAGAGATAATCATAATGCACCACCGGCCTGTGGCCGCGGCGGCCGAGCGAGGCCGAGGTCTCGGAGGAGGAGAGCGCCGCGCGCCCCACGGCGACACGCATGTCGTCGGGGCCGAGGATAGTGACGATGTCACCCTCCTCCCACTCGCCCTCGACCGCGGTCACGCCGACGGGGAGGAGGCTCGTGGGGCGGTCCGAGAGCAGGGCCTCGGCCGCCTTGGCGTCGACGCGTACGATACCCTTGGCGAACGATGCGCTGTGGGCAATCCAACGCTTCACGGTGCTGAGGGCCTCGGGCGACGGCTCGAAGAGGGTATGCGGTACCTCGTCGGGGCGGCGTATGAGGTCTACGAGGATATTGGGGCGGTTGCCGCGGGCGATGTAGACGGCGACCCCCTCGTCGGCAACCTTGCGGGCGATGCCGCACTTGGTTCCCATCCCACCGCGGCCGAAACCGCTCTTGGACGATACGACGTACCCGCTGAGGTCCTCGCCCGGGGCCACACGACCGATGAGGCGCGAGGCGGGGTCCGAGGGGGCGCCCGTATAGATGCCGTCGACGTTCGAGAGTATCACGAGTATATCGGCGTCGGTCATCGTGGCTATGAGGCCCGAGAGCTCATCGTTGTCGGTGAACATCAGCTCGGTGAGCGAGGCGGTGTCGTTCTCGTTGACGATGGGGAGGACGCCGTTCTCGATCATCGTGAGCATACAGGCGCGCTGGTTGAGGTACCCTGTGCGCGAGTCGAAGTTCTCCTTCTGCGTCAGCACCTGCCCCACGACGATTCCGTAGGCCCCGAAGAGCTGATTGTAGAGGTTGATGAGGCGAATCTGGCCTATGGAGCTGAACAGCTGGCGCGAGGCCACGCTGTCGAGCTGACGCGAGGGGGTCAGCGCCCCGCGCCCGCAGGCCACCGCGCCGCTCGACACGAGCACGACCTCGTGCCCGTCGCCGCGCAGGGTGGCTATCTGGTCGACCAGGGCCGACATATTGGTCACGTCCGGCTTGCCGTCGTGGCGGGTGAGGACATTGCTGCCCACCTTGACTACTATGCGGCTCATCGGACCGATGCTTTGAGGCCGTCGATGACAGCCGCGGTGAATCCAGCCCGCTCCATGGCGTTGAGGCCGCGTATGGTGACCCCCCCGGGGGTCGTCACCTTGTCTATCTCGGTCTCGGGGTGTGCGCCGGGCTGCTCGAGGAGTGCCACCGCACCCGCGAGGGTCTGCGTGACGATCTCCATCGCCTCCGAGGCGCGGAAACCGAGCTCGACGCCACCCTCCGAGGCCGCGCGGACATAGCGCATGGCGTATGCGATGCCACACGAGGCGAGCGCCGTGGCCCCGGGGAGCAGACGCTCGGGAATGACGAGGCACCGGCCGAGGGCATCGAACACCCTCAGCGCCTCGTCGGCCTTCCCGCGCACCTCGGTGACGAAGGTCATCGAGCGGCGGAGCGATACGGCGGTGTTGGGCATGGCTATGGAGAGGCGGTCGGGGCGGCGGTCGCCGAAGAATCCTTCGAGCTCCTCGCCGGGAACCCCTGCGACGATGGCCGAGACCTCGGTGCGGGACGGGTCGAGCACGGGGAGAATCTCGTGGACGACGCCGGGGAGTATCCACGGCTTCACGGCCAGGATGAGCAGGTCGGCCCCGCGGGCGGCCTCGGTGTTGTCGGCGGTCACGCGGATACCCGCGTCGGCCAGATGGGCCGCCTTGGCGGGATGTGGGAGCGAGACGGTGACGTCCGAGGCGCGGGCGAGCCCCGAGGCCACGATTCCCGACGCGACGGCACCACCCATCGCTCCGGCCCCTATGATGGAGATTTTCATTCGATTGAGAGTTGATGGTTGGAAGTTGAAAGAAGGGTTGTCGGAGGGGAGAGGCTCCGAAATATCCCGCAAAAATATCAAAAAAATCCCTAAATATAGGGATTTATCGAACTATTTTTGCTACTTTCGCTTGTTAAAAAGGTCGTGCCACAAGGCACGGCGTATATATTATGGAAAAAATCAAGGTTAAGATAATCAACGACTCGGACAACGCGCTCCCCGCCTACGAGACCCACTCGGCAGCCGGGATGGATGTCCGCGCCTTCATCAAGGAGCCCGTGACCCTCGGGCCGCTCGAACGAACACTGATCCCCACAGGCCTCAGAATCCAGCTCCCCCAGGGGTATGAGTGCCAGATACGACCCCGCTCGGGCCTCGCCCTGAAACACGGCATCTCGCTCGTGAACACCCCCGGGACGGTCGATGCCGACTACCGCGGCGACATCGGGATCATCGTCATCAACCTCTCCAACGAGCCCTATACCATCAATCCCGGCGAGCGCATCGCCCAGATGGTGATCAAGGAGTATGTCAAGGTCGAGTGGGAGCCCGTGACACGCATCGACGAGACCGTCCGCGGCGACGGCGCCTTCGGTCACACAGGGACAGAGTAAACTATCTCAACCCTCAACTTTCAACTCCCAAGATGAAGCGCCTCCTGTACATCATACTGGCTCTTGCGGCCCTCGGGGCGAGCCTCGGGGCACGGGCCGCGAAGGGCTCGCCCGGCCCCTCGCGCGAAGACCGCGACAAGGCCGACTACCTATACCTCGAAGCCCTGCGCTCGCGCGCCAAGGGGGAGAACGACGCCGCATTCTCGCTGATGCAGCGGGCTGCCGAACTCAACCCCGACGACAAGGAGATCGGCTACGAGCTCGCCCGCTACCTGCTCGTGCTCATGCCCGAGGGGTCGGCCGAGACACCGCTGAGGCTCATGCGCGAGTATGTCGACGCCAACCCCGCCGACTATCAGGCCGGCTCGCAGTACGCCATGATCAACGACAAGCTCCAACAGGACGCCGAAGCCCTCCGCGTCCTGCTGAGGCTCCATGCCGCATATCCCGAGCGCCCCGAGCTGACGTGGGCCACCGCCCGCGCCCTCGGTCACACGGGGGACACCGCCGACCTGCGCCGCGCCATCGTCCTGTTCGACTCATTGGAGATCACCCAGGGGCCCGGCGTACAGATCGCGGGACAGAGGCTCGAACTCTACTATCAGCTCGGCGACACCGCCGCGATATTCGCCGACGCCGACCGCCTGCGCGGCCTGCGCCCCACCGACCCCGACTTCCAGATCTATTCGGGTAATGTCTACGGCCAGTTCGGCGGCGACCGTGCCGAGGTGCTCGCCTTCTACGACCGCGCCATCGAGCTCGACCCGTCGAGCGGATGGGCCTACTTCTCGAAGGCCGCATACTACCGCAGCCAGGGGGACTCAGCCGCATACACCCGCGAGATGGCCAATGCCATGACCCGCGAGAATCTCGACGTCGAGACCAAACTCGGTTTCATCCAGGAGTATGTGAAGAGCAACCTCAACACTGGCGACTCGCTCGCACCCGCCCGCATCCGCGCCATGTTCGACACGCTCACACTCCAACATCCGCTCGAACATGACGTCCACGCCCTCTACACCTCGTTCCTAACCTCGGAGAAGGACTGGCCCGCAGCCGCCGAGCAGCTCGAACAGTCCCTCGGCCTCGACCCAGCCAACGAGTCGGATTGGGACTTCCTCTCGGCACTCTACTTCCAGACCGACGACACCATCCGCGCCGAGGATGCCGTCACCCGCGGCCTCCGCTACTATCCCGAGAGCGTCAACCTCCTGCTCAAACTCG
The DNA here is from genome assembly GCA_947178235.1 of uncultured Muribaculaceae bacterium. Lineage (GTDB taxonomy): Bacteria > Bacteroidota > Bacteroidia > Bacteroidales > Muribaculaceae > Duncaniella. Next base: position 4,777 of record CAMWXQ010000018.1, on the reverse strand, counting down.
GGGTCATCAACAATATGCGCAAGGACTATGCCGCGGCCGAGGAGACATACCGCCGCGCCCTCGGGGCAGCATCGCCGAAGGACATCGAGACCATATCGCAGATCTACACCTCGCTCGGCGACATCTTCCAAGCCCGCGAGATGTCCGACAGCGCATTCGCCGCATACGACAAGGCACTCGAATACAACCCCGACAACTCCTTCGCCCTCAACAATGCCGCCTATCACATGGCCTGCGAAGAGCGGGACCTCGAACGCGCCCTCACGATGGCCGAGAAGGCATGTCGCCTCTCCGTGGACAACCCCACCAAACTCGACACCTATGCGTGGGTGCTCTACAAGCTCGGACGCTATGCCGAGGCCCGCGAGCAGATAGACCGCGCCATCGAGCTCGCCGCGGACGACCCCTCGGAGCTCGGCCCCGAGATATATGACCACGCCGGAGACATCTACTCGGAGCTCGGCGAGCACGACAAGGCCCGCGAGATGTGGCAGAAGGCCCTCGAATACAACCCCGACGATGCCCCCGCCATCCGCGAGAAGATCAAGCAGAGACGTTAGACTCTTGCTTCGCGAGAGTCTAAGTTTAAAGTTTAGGGCGCTTTGCGCCTTAGGTTTAAAGTTTAAATCCACATTTTCAAGAGGCCGTAGGCCCGACTGAACTTTAAACCTCAGAGCGAAGTTCATAAACTTTAAACCTCAGAGCGAAGCTCATAAACTTTAAACTTCAAGTCGAAGACTTGAATGACACATTACAGATGAAACACAGAATACTACCCGCCCTGCTCGCTGCCCTCATGGCTGTCTCGTGCGCGAGCCGCAGGGAGACAGCCCCGACCGACGGGGGCGAGCTCTCGCCACGCGAGATGGCTGCCGCAGCCCAGCAGCTCGCGACCGCAGCAGCCCGTCCGTGGCAGACCCTCTCGGTGCCCGCATCGCTGCGGGTCGACGGCACCTCGCTGCCCCGTCTGAGCGGCACGCTCACGATGGTCCGCGACCGCGAGATCCGCTTCTCCGTCCGCATCTTCGGCATGGAGGCGGGGGCACTCGCCGTCACCGATGACTCCATCAAAGGGTATGTCAAACTCAACCGCATCTATGTGGCCGAGAGCATACGCGACCTGCTCGGAGGGTATCCCGCGACGGTCGGCAACCTCCAAGCCCTCCTGCTCGACCGCCTCTTCACCGTCGGCGACGCCGTCCCCGTCTTGAAGGACGCCACTCTCACCCCCTCGGGGCGCTCGGGATTCTCCATACTCCCCCGCGTACCTGTCGGTCAGCCGTCGTACAGCTTCACCGTCTCGATGCCCGACCCGAAGGTCACCGCACTGCTCATGAGCCACGGCGGTCGCCGCGCCCAGGTGACATACTCCGGCTCCGAGGCCTCGGACATCACCCTCGCCATCGACGCCGCCTCGGACACACGCCGGCTCTTCGGCGCGACGGTCGAGGTCCAGTGCTCGCGCGCATCATCCACTCTCCCCGACTACGCCACCCGACCCTTCACCATCCCCTCGGGCTACCGGCGCATACCGGCCGCGGCCCTCACACAGACCCTCGGTAACCTATGAGCCTCCGAACGCTGATACGCCCACTGCTCATCCTCGTCGCCCTCGTCCTCATCGGTGCGGGGGACGCATCGGCACGCACCCCGAACAAGGGGAAAGCCAAGCCGAAGCAGAAGCCCAAGACCGAGCGCACGATGGGCGACGTGAAGCGCGAGCAGACCGCCACACGCAAGCGTATCGAGGAGACCTCGGGACGCCTCAAAGACACCGACCGCGAGCTCAACCGCCGCATGGGTGAGCTGCGCTCGCTCAATGCCGACATCGCCACCTCGACCGCACGCGTCGGGGTCATAGACTCGCGCATCGACTCGCTGCGCGGGGCCATCACGGGTACATCCGACTCGATAGCCATACTCGAAACCGAGCTCGAAGGGCTGCGAAAGGCGTATGCCGCCGCCCTCAACGCCATCCAGCCCTCGGGAGGCCGACTGAACACGACGGGCTTCCTCTTCGGGGCCCAGACCTTCGGCGAGGCATGGAGCCGCCTGCGCTATCTGCGCCGTTTCGGCGAGTGGAGGCGCGAGAAGGCCGAGGACATATCGCGGCAGCTCGACCGCATCGCCGACCGCCGTCAGCACCTCACACGCCTGCGCCATGACCAGGACCTCATGCGCCGCGAGGCCGTCAAGGAACACAAGTCACTAAAAGCCAAACAGGACGAGTCCAAACAGATGGTGGCCTCACTGCGCCGCGAGGACGGACGGCTCCGCGCACAGCTCGCCGAGCAGCAGAAGCGCGAGCGCGCCCTCGACCGCGAGCTCGACCGCATCATCGCCGCCGAGCAGGAGCGCATGGCTCGCGAGGAGGCCGAACGCAAGCGCCGCGAGGCCGCCAAGGCCAACGCCAAGGACCCCGCCGCAGCCAAGTCCACACAGTCGCCCAAGGGGGGCGGCGCATCCGCGACAGGCCCCTCGGCCGAGGATGTGGCCTCGGCCCGCGCCACGACACGCACCGCCGCCAACACCGCGCCGTCGGCCCTTACGGGCTCCTTCGCCGCCAACAAGGGCAAGCTCCTCTTCCCCGTCGCGGGCAAGTATAAGGTAACGCGCCCCTTCGGGCGGCAGCCACACCCGACACTCCCCCACGTCACCCTCGACAACTCGGGCATCGACATTGAGACCGGGGTCGGGGCCACGGCCCGCGCCGTCTTCAAGGGCACCGTATCGGCCATCTTCCGCCAGCCCGGCTACGGGGCCATCGTGATGCTGCGCCACGGCAACTACCTCACCGTCTACGCCGGCCTGTCGTCGGTCTCGGTCGCCAAGGGGCAGAGCGTATCGACGGGGCAGACCCTCGGGGCGGTCGCCGAGGGCACGCGCCCGGGCTTCGGACAGCTACATTTCGAAGTTCGCAACGAAAAAAGTAAACTGAATCCCTCGAATTGGGTTAAATAATATATACCCCTTTCTCCAAAGGCCCACTCTCCGACCCGGGGGTATCCAAATCATCGATTCTAAAAACATAAAACCCACTTCGCTTATGAAGACTTTTGAAGAACTGGGTGTCGCCGAACCTCTGCGCAAGGCCGTCGAGGAACTCGGATTCGAACAGCCCATGCCCATACAGGAACGCGTCATCCCCCGTCTGCTCGGCGACGCCAACGACATCGTGGCCCTCGCACAGACCGGCACAGGCAAGACCGCCGCATTCGGTCTCCCCGTGCTCCAACGCGTCGACCCCGACCGCAAGGCCACACAGGCCCTCATCCTCTCCCCGACACGCGAGCTCTGCCTCCAAATCGCCGGCGACCTCGCCGATTTCTCAAAGTACCTGCCCGGCATCAAGGTGATCCCCGTCTACGGCGGGTCGAGCATCGAGAGCCAGATACGCGCCCTCCGCGCAGGGGCCCAGGTCATCGTCGCCACCCCGGGGCGCCTCATAGACCTCATCAAGCGAAAGGTTGTCAAGCTCGACGCCGTATCGACCGTCGTGCTCGACGAGGCCGACGAGATGCTCAACATGGGCTTCCTCGACTCCATCGACGAGATCCTCGCCCATGTCCCCGAGGAGCGCAAGATGCTCCTCTTCTCGGCCACCATGCCGAAGGACATCCTCCGCATAGCCAAGAAGTACATGAAGGACTACGAGGAGATCGTCGTCGGCTCGCGCAACGAGGGCGCATCCACCGTGCGCCACATCTACCATCTCGTCAAGGCCCAGGACAAGTACCTCGCCCTCAAACGCGTCGTCGACAACTGTCCCGGGGTCTACGGCATCGTCTTCTGCCGCACACGCCGCGACACCCAGGAGATAGCCGACAACCTCATCCGCGACGGATACAACGCCGAGGCCCTGCACGGCGACCTCTCCCAGCAGCAGCGCGACATAGTCATGAAGAAGTTCCGCGACCGCGTCGTCACACTCCTGGTCGCCACCGACGTCGCCGCCCGTGGCCTCGACGTCTCGGACCTCACCCATGTCATCAACTACGGCCTCCCCGAGGATGTCGCTGTCTACACCCACCGCTCGGGCCGCACGGGCCGCGCCGGCAAGACAGGCGTATCCGTGGCCATCATCCACCAGCGCGAGCAGGGACGCCTGCGCGAGATCGAACGCATCATCGGCAAGAAGTTCGAACGCCTCCCAGTCCCCTCGCCCGAGCACATCATCGAGAAACAGCTCTACAACCTCGCCGACCGCCTCGAACGCGTCAAGGTCAACGAGGACGAGATCTCACGCTACCTCCCCGGCATATCGCGCAAGCTCGAATGGCTCTCCGAGGAGGACCTGCTCAAACGCGTCATCTCGCTCGAATTCAACCGCCTGCTCGAATACTACAAGAATGTCCCCGACATCGACTTCATTGACGTGAAGCCCCGCCGCGAGAAGGAGCCCCGCGCCACCAAGGGCGAGCGCCCCGCCACCGAGGCCGAGAAGGACCGCCGCTCGGCCCCCGCAGGCATGGCTCGCATATACATCAATGTCGGCAAACGCGACGGATTCTATGCCGGCAACCTCATCGACATGCTCAACAAGCTCGTCCAGGGCAAGCGTGTCGACGTGGGCCGCATCGACCTCATGCCCGCATACTCGCTCTTCGATGTCCGCAAGAGCGACGCCCGCAAGGTCGTCGGAGCCCTTACGGGCGCCGAATTCTACGGCAAACGGATCCACAGCGAGATCGCCGACCCCGAACGCGACTACTCCAAGCTCTCGGACAAGCGCAGGAAGAAGAAGTAAACCCCGCACCCGACAATGAACACCAGACAG
>CAMWXQ010000017.1 GCA_947178235.1 uncultured Muribaculaceae bacterium | reverse complement strand
GTAATGCACGGTGTAGTAATTGCTTTAATAGTAGTATACGAGCTGGTGCGGAGATGGGTATTGACCATTTTGCACAGTTATGTATATATTTTAGATCGAACGGGGTAGAACAGTTAAAAATTATGGGAGGAGAACCAACGATTCATCCTCAATTTGTTGAATTTGTAAAAATTGCACAAAATTCTTTTGAAGAAATATCAATTTTTACGAATGGGATAAATGGGGCGATTTCTAATGTTGTACTAAGAGAAAATGATAGAATTGTATATAATTTCAAATTTTCCAAGATTATCAATTCGGAAAAGCTACTAATAGGTCAATTGGGCAAGAGGGCTTTGGAGGTTCAAGTATTAAAAAATATTGATGTTGATAAAGTTAAGTCAGAAATATTACGAATATTTGAGCTATATCCTCAAATTGAAGTTTATCTTACGTTAGATTGCACCACTAATATTTTTTCAGAAAGTGATTCTGTGAAATATATTTACGAGGACTTGCAGACGTTTTGTAAATTTCATGGTATTAAACAAGGACAAGATCATATTTTACCATTGTGTTATGTCCGCGGAACTCGAATTCCTATACCTAAGACAGGTGCATTGTGTAATGTTGAATGTGCTGGACTAATTGATTCTCATTATAACATAAGGTTTTGCAATCAGCACCCTCAAATTTTGGGGAATATGTATAACAATAGCCAACAATTAATTGAGTGGAGTGATTTTGCGAAGATGATATATGCGGAATTCGTTCAAATTCATAAGAAATTGACATTGACAGAATGCAGGGATTGTGCTTTTTGGAATGTATACTGTAATGGAGGATGCTTTATAAGATGAGTATCTTGCATTGTTACTGATTCTAACGCTGAATGTGTAAATTTCAGCATGTCTCCACCAACGAGATCTTTAACCATCATGAATATGGTTGAGAATAGAGCTTAATGAGAAATACTGAGGCGATTGCAGCAGCGATCCTGATACAAGAGTTCGGACATAGGGCCATTCTATTCAAATAAGTATTGTCTGCGTTGATTGGATTTGATTGCATCCTCTATAACCCATATTACCCTGTTTTCGGAAAACTTTTCATGGCTTCCCACAGGCACAAAAAAGAATTGATTGTCTCGCGACAATCAATCTTTTGTTAACCTTAAATCTAATACCATGAAAAACACATTGCAAAGGTAAGGGGTTTCTGCGGAATATGCAAATTTTTCGGTGGAAAATTTCCACAAAAATCCATTTTTCTGCGCAAAAAGGCGCAGAAGGCCGATTTTTGGTGGCATTTGTCAAGCCAAAACCCTCGCTTGGCTCTCTTTTCAGCCCTCCCGTCGTCCCCGCCCGCCAAATAGATGGCCCCGCCTTGAACATACGGCGCCCCGCGGACGTTAGTATCAATAGAGAGTAACCACTGAAACTATTCACCCCCACTGAAAAAACAGTTATGAAACGCATATCCCGTCTCCTCGTCCTCGGCGCTGCCGCCGCCGCTGCCCTCATCGGTTCCGTCCCCTCGGCCGAAGCCTGCTCGCGCATCCTCTATGTCGGCTCGGACAGCCTCCGCATCGTCGGCCGCTCGCTCGACTGGAAGACACCCATACCCACGAACCTCTACGTCTACCCCCGCGGCATCGCCAAGAAGGGGCACGACAAGCCCGGCGCCGTCACATGGACCTCGCGCTACGGAGCCGTCTATGCCGTCGGATATGACGGCGGCGTCACCGAGGGCATGAACGAGAAGGGCCTCGTCATCAACGGCCTCTTCTGCCGCGGAACCGTCTACGAGAACGACTCCACCCGCAACCTCCCCCCGATGTCCCTCGCCATGTTCCCCGCATGGATCCTCGACAACTGCGCCACGACGGCCGACGCCGTGGCCCTGCTCCGCAAGCAGGACTTCAACATCTCGGGCGCCGAGTTCGACGGCGGCACCACGTCGACCCTCCACTGGGGCATCACCGACCCCACCGGCGCATCGGCGATGGTCGAGTTTGACCACGGACGCATCAATATCTACGAGGGCCAGGACCTCCCTGTCCTCACCAATGACCCGACCTATCCCGCCATCACAGCCATCAACGAGTACTGGACCAAGATCGGTGGCACCCACATGCTCCCCGGCACCGTCACCAGCGCCGACCGCTTTGTCCGCGCAGCGTTCTTCGACTCGCACGTCGAGAAGACCGCCGACCCCGACCTCGGCGTCTCCATCGTCCGCTCCATCATGGCCAATGTCTCCGTCCCCTACACCTACACATCGGGCGAGGCCAACCTCTCCGCGACCCAGTGGCGCTCGTACGCCAACATCCGCGACCTCCGATACTACTTCGACGTCGTGACCAACGACGGAATCTTCTACATCGACCTCGCGAAGTGCGACCTCCGCAAGGGTGCCCCCGTCATGAAGATCGACGTATCTAAGAGCCGCCTCTACGTCGGCGAGGCCAACGGCCACCTCTTCCGCACCGCTCCCTTCACCCCCATGTACTGATCTCCCCGCGCTCATACATACCCCTGCATACAAGGTCATACAGGCCCCCCGAGGGCCTGTATGACCTAAACTTTTCTCCTGTGCGTTGCGAAACTTAAAAATATTCCTTAAATTTGCAGACCGATATGCGACACATCCTGCTCATACTCGTTCTGCTCGTGGCCTCGGCCGTGGCCCTCGCCGCCCCCCCGCGATGGGAGGTGGCCTCGGGCAATGTCCCCGGCATCGAGAATGTCGCTCAGAGCCAGAACATTGACTCCGAGCAGATCGACGTGCTCGTACGCGACGGATACATCTACGTCGCCTGTCGCCGCGACACACCCGTCAAGGTGTTCACAATCCTGGGCCAACTCATAAGCTCGCAGACCCTGCCCGCGGGCACCCACAGGCTGCGCATGGCCGCAAAGGGGATATACATCCTCAAAACCGACAACGCCACGCGCCGCGTCACCATCTGACCCCACCACGACCATCCCCCGTCATGACTCCACGCAGATCACGTCTTGTCATCAACCCCATATCCGGCACCCGTTCCAAGAAGGGGCTCGCACAATTCGTCGTCGACCGCCTCACCCCCCTGGGCTGGGAGGTCGAGGTCAAGTACACAGGCGGCCACGGCGACGCCACACGCCTGGCCCGCGAGGCTGCCGAACGTGGATTCGACGCCGTCTTTGCGGCCGGGGGTGACGGCACCGTCAACGAGACCGCCGCGGCCCTATGCGGCACCCGCACAGCCCTCGGCATCATCCCCTGCGGCTCGGGCAACGGCCTCGCACGCCACCTCGGCATCCCCGTCGACGTCGAGGAGGGTATCAAGGTCATCGCCGCCAACCGGCCCATGGACATCGACTATGCCATCGTCAACGACACGCGCAAGTTCTTCTGCACTTGTGGCGTAGGCTTCGACGCCGCCGTCAGCGAGGCCTTCTCGCGCAAGAAGACTCGCGGCAAGCTCACCTACATCCAGTCCACCTTCCAGACCCTCGCCCGCTTCGAGCCCGAGTACTACACCATCATCGCCGACGGCCAGCGCCTCACCGAGAAAGCCTTCCTCGTCGCCGTCTGCAACGCCTCGCAGTACGGCAACAACGCCTACATCGCCCCCGGCGCCGTCATCGACGACGGCCTCCTCGACGTCACCATCGTCCACGCCGGCAACATCTTCTCCACGGCCCTCGTCGGCTTCGACATCCTCGCCGGACAGATCGAGCGCAACGCCTCGGCCATGACCTTCCGCACACACGCCCTCACCATCGAGCGCAGCCGCCCCGGCGTCGCCCACATCGACGGCGAGCCCATCGAGCTCGGCTCGCGCATACACATCGACTGCCTCCACCGCGACCTCCGCGTCATCGCCCCCGACACCCCCATCGAGATCAAACCCTTCATCACCCCCGTCCAGGCCATGTTCAGCGACTTCCGCCTCGCCATCAACAAGGTCATCAAGAAGGGTTGAAAGTCTCCGTTGATTGTAGGGACATGCCTTCGGCATGTCAACGTATCACGCTGATAAACATGGCCTCCGGCCATAGGTGCCTCGTATAATCAACCTCGTTCACCCTCTCATCCCATCCACATAGGAGGGCGGAGCCCTCGAATCTATAAAAGCCCCACGATTTTTCGTGGGGTAGATTGTATGCAGTCGTATGGCAACCGCGGAGTGGTTGCATCTTGGCCCCGTCCATTGCAGCAACGGGGTTCAACTGCTCCGCTCTCCTATCTATTTCCCCAACCCACCAAACAATAAAAAGGAACTGCTTCACGCAGCTCCTTTTCATGAGTTTCCAATAGGTACAATTTCTAAGGTAAAAAAGATTGTTTTAGGTTCGTGATGCAAAGGTAGGGCTAATTCTGTGCGTGACCTAATTTTTTTATATGTTATCCAACATATTTTTTAGAATATTCTAACCATTCGAGGAGCTGTGTAGAGAGTTAACGCACTGTCCTGCAAACCAATGTCGCGGACGCGTCGAAAAACACCCCGACTGTTAAAATATCTAAAATTGACACTAACCCCCCTCCTGCGTCACCTCTCCCGCTCCCCGTTCCACACCCTCAGCGACAGTTCCTCGCCGTCCCACACAGCATACGAAAAGTGGTTGATCCAGTCCCCGATCACCATCACCCTCGCCCCGTCCGCAATCCTGCGGTCGACCATCGTATGATGGTGCCCGAAGAGGAAAAAGTCCACCTTCTCACGTGCCGCGGCATTATACTCCGCCGCCCACTCGACCAGCGTCTCCCCCGCGCCCTCGGCGGGCACATAGCCCCCCTTCTTGCGCGAGTGCGCCGACCACGCGTGCGCGAACCCCACCGTCCACCGCGGGTGTATCGCCGCGAACATCCTCTGGGCCGGGCGGCAGCGGAACAGCCACCTCAGCGCCCTGAACGTTGCCGGCAGTCTCCCCACGCCGTCCCCATGCTCCATCAGGAAGCGCCTCCCGTCGATCTCCTCGACCAGCACCCCGTCATGCACCCTCAGCCCGATCTCCGACGGCAGATAGTCGAAGATCCAAATATCGTGATTCCCTTTGAGCCACGTGATCTCCACCCCCGCGTCAGCCATGCGCGCAAGCGTCCCCAGGAAGCGCGTGAACCCCCTGGGCACCACATCGCGGTACTCCCACCAGTAGTCCAGCACATCGCCGAGCAGATAGAGCCTCCCGGCCCTCGGCGCGATATGGTCGAGGAACTCCACCACGCGCCTCTCATGGGCCCGTGGATCCGCGATATACCCCGCACCGAGGTGCAGGTCGCTGATGAAGTAAGTCTCCGTCCCCGCCATCAGAGGAAACCGAGGTCCAGTTTAGCCTCCTCGCTCATCATATCCTTGTTCCACTCCGGCTCGAAGACGATCTGCACGTCGACGCTCTTCACACCCTCGATGCTTTCGAGCTTGATGCGCGCATCCTCCACCAGGAACTCAGCCGCGGGGCACGTCGGCGCCGTCAGCGTCATCGTCACCGTCAGATTCCCCTCCTCATCCAGATCTATACCATAGATGAGACCGAGATTATAAATATCCACCGGGATCTCCGGGTCGTAGACAGTCTTCAACATATCCACAGCCCTCTCCTCGATTTTCAGCTTAGTTTCTTGATCCATATTTAGTTAAAATTTCGTTTTACTCAATTTTAAGTTTAAAGTTTATGGCGCTTTGCGCCTTGGGTTTAAAGTTTAAATGGCCTACGGCCTTTAATTGGGGTTTAAAATTTAGGTTGCGGTATTGCGTTTTCATTGCTTCTGCATCATCTCCTTGTAGCTGCTGCTGAGTGCTGTGATCAGTCGGCTGACTGCGATGAAGTTTGGTTTGATAGACGTTTTGTCATCCAAGCTCAGATACTCCAAGTCTACTGCAATCTCGATTTGGCAGAACGCTTCGAGCAGAGAGCCATAGGCGATTTCCAGAAAATGAATCTTCTCCTTTAAGGACCTTCGCCCACAACTCTCCGCTATATTCGATGGCACAGAGATGATTGCTCGTCTCAGTTGGTCGGCAAGCCCATAGCGTTCTTCTTTCGGAAACACCTCAATAAGAACATATACGCTCCTTACCAGTTTTCTGGCAGTTTGATACACGACCAGTCTCTCGAACGAAAAGTCCTCCATATTGTTTAAGAAATATCTTCAAAAGGCCGTAGGCCAATTAAACTTTAAACCTTAGGCGCAAAGCGCCCTAAATCTTAAATTTCAATCCAAGGCCGCAGGCCAATTAAACTTTAAACCTCAGGCGCAAAGCGTCCAAAATCTTAAATTTCAATCCAAGGCCGCAGGCCAATTAAACTTTAAACCTCAGGCGCAAAGCGCCCTAAACTTTAAACTTTTCTGTCAGCGCAAGCTGACAGAAAATTCAATGCGCCTCTAACCAGTTGGCACCTGTCCCTGCCTCTGCGATGAGAGGTACCGCGCCGCGGTATGCGTTCTCCATACCGTTTTCGACGAGGCCCCGCATCTCTTCGAGTTCCTCCGGCACGACATTGAAAATCAACTCGTCATGCACCTGCATGATCATCCTTGACCTCAGCCCTCGGCGCTCCATCTCACCGAAGATCCGCACCATCGCGACCTTGATGATGTCCGCCGCCGAGCCCTGGACAGGCGCATTCACCGCATTGCGCTCCGCATAGCTGCGCACCGCCGCGTTGCGCGAGTTGATGTCCGGCAGATAGCGCCTCCGCCCCATGCGCGTCGTCACATAGCCCTTCTCGCGCGCCTCCTCGACCGCCTTATCCAGATACTCGCGGATATGCGGATAGGTCGCGAAGTACCCGTCTATCAACGTCTTGGCCTCGGCGCGGGCAATGCCCAGTCGCTCGCTCAGCCCGAAGGCCGAGATGCCGTACACGATTCCGAAGTTCGCCGTCTTGGCATGGCGGCGCTGGTCGTCGGTCACCTCTTCGAGCGGCACGCCATAAATCTTGGCCGCCGTGATGCGATGTATATCCTCGCCGCTGAGGAAGGCCTCGATCATATCCTTGTCCCCGCTCAGATCCGCAATCAGACGCAGCTCGATCTGCGAGTAGTCCGCCGACATCAGCACACACCCGCGGTCGGGGATGAAGGCGCGGCGAATCTCCTTCCCGTCATCCGTGCGCACCGGGATATTCTGCAAGTTCGGATTGGCCGACGAGATGCGTCCCGTGGCCGTCACCGTCTGGTTGTACGAGGTATGTATCTTGCCCGTCCGCGGATTGATCAGGGCCGGCAGCGCGTCCAGATAGGTCGCCACGAGCTTGCGCAGACGTCGTATTTTCAGAATCAGACCCACGAGCGGAACCCTCGCGGCGTACTTCTCCAACACCTGCTCGGTCGTCGAGTACGCCCCCTTGGCTGTCCTCTTCGCCTTCGGGTCGATCTTCATGCGCTCGAACAGGACGGCACCCACCTGCGACGGCGAGCCGATGTTGAACACCTCCCCCGCCATGCGGTAGGCCTCCTGTTCCATTTCGGTTATCTGGTCTTTGAGGCGCGAGCCCATTTGCAGCAGGGCCGACGGGTCTATGCGCACACCGGTCCACTCCATCTCGGCCAGCACCCTTATCAGCGGGAACTCGACCTCGTTGAGCAGCGCCGTCATGCCCCTGCGCTCGACCTCCTCGGCCAGCGGCACACGGAGCCGTCGGCTCAGATCCGCCTCCTCGCAGTACCGCGCCATCGCCTCGGCGGTGGAGAGCGGCCCCTTCGGATGGGTCCCCGGCTTATGCTCGGCGGGCACCCCGCACAGGGCCACATTCAGCTCCGACGCCGCCACCTGGCCGATGTCGTGCTTCCGCTCGGGGTCTATGACATAGTGCGCCACCGAGGTATCGAACCACGGCGCTTCCCACACGATTCCGGCCCCCTTTGCGAGCAGGTAGGCCCGCTTGATGTCGTGGCCCGTCATCAGCGGCCCTGTCCGACCGAAGAGCGGAGCCACTATCGCCAGGGTCTCCTCCCTCTCGGAGCGCTCGGTGTCGAGGTCGATGTAGACCCCCTCGCCGTCCGCCCATGACAGGGCCAGGCCCCTCAGAGGCTCGGACATCACCTCCTCGCCGACGGCATACGCCGCCACGCCGATGCTCCCCGCCTTCGCCGCCTTGGCCACAGCCTCGGCCACCTCGGCGGGCGAGCCGAGTATGCGGTAGTCGCGTGTCCCCGCCTCGGGCGCGGGCGCCGCGGGGGTATCATCCTCGGCCGGCATGTCGAAGAGGCTCCCTGCGAATCCCTCCGCCGCCTGAGGGGTGGGGGAGGGGAGGGGAGTCCCCGTGCCGCCCTCCTCGGACAGCTCCTTGTATTGGGTCTTCAACTTGGCGATGAAGCTCTTGAATTCGAGCTCGGTGTACACCTCGACGAGGCGGTGCACATCCATCGGCGAGCGTTCGAGCGTATCGAGGCTCACCTCCACGGGCACGTCGCGGCAGATCGTCGCCAGCCACTTCGACTGGCGTATCTGCTCGGCATGGTCGGTGATGCGTTTCTGCAAGGCCCCTTTCAGCTTGTCCGTGTTCGCGAGCAGGTTCTCCACGCTCCCGAACTCTTCTATCAGCTTGCGGGCCGTCTTCTCGCCCACGCCCGGGCACCCGGGTATGTTGTCCGCCGTGTCCCCTTCGAGGGCCAGGAGGTCAATCACCTGCAAGGGGGACTGGATCCCATACCGCTCGCACACGCGCGCCGTGTCGCGTATCTCGAACCCCTGGCCGTGTATCGCCACGCGGTACATATATATATGTGGCCCGACGAGCTGCGCATAGTCCTTGTCGGGGGTCACCATATAGACGTCATACCCCTGCGCGGCCGCGCGCTTCGACAGGGTGCCTATCACGTCGTCCGCCTCATACCCCTCCACCTCGATGGCCGGGATATGGTACGCTTCGAGGATACGTTTGATGTACGGCAGCGCAAAGGTTATGTCCTCGGGCTGCTTGTCGCGCTGCGCCTTGTAGTCCTCATACTTCTCGTGGCGGAAGGTTGGCCCGTGCGGGTCGAAACAGGCCGCGATATGTGTCGGATTCTCCTTGCGCAGCAGGTCTTCGAGCGTGTTCACGAACCCGAAGACCGCCGACGTATTGTCCCCCTTCGATGTCACGCGCGGCGACTTGATCAGCGCGAAGTACGCGCGGTAGATCAGGGCATAGGCATCCAGGAGGAAGAGTCGTTTTTCCATAAGTCGTGTTTTAGGGGGATAAAATTAGTGAATTATGCCGACAATCCACCCCTCCCGAGGGCTAATTTTGACTATTTTCGCTAATTTTAGCGGGTTTGCGGATTTTTTAGTAATTTTGCATCTTGTTATGACCGCGATAAAAGCCATCCGCACCACCCTCGTCCCTCGACTCGACCGGGTACACGACCTCATCGTCGAGGCCCTGGGCTCCCCCAACCCCCTCATGAACCGGGTGGTGGAGCACCACCTGTCCCACCGCGGGAAGGAGCTGAGACCGATGCTTGCCATCATCACCTCCGACCTCCTCGGTGGCGACCGCTCCTATCCCGTCGAGGCCCCTGCGGCGGCCATCGAGATGCTCCACAATGCGTCGCTCATACACGACGATGTCATCGACGCATCCGACATGCGCCACGGCGCGCGGACCATCAACGCCCTGTGGGACAATCATATCGCCGTCCTCGTCGGAGACTTCTTCGTCTCCCGCGCACTCAGCCTCGCCGCCTCCACCGCCGACCTCCGCGTCATCGACACCCTCTCGGGTCTCGGCGCCCGCCTCTCACTCGGCGAGATGACCCAGGTCGACCACGCACGCGGGCACTCGCTCACCGAGCAGGCCTACTTCGACGTCATCGACCACAAGACCGCATCCCTCTTCGTCGCCTGTGTCGAGGTCGGCGCCTACGCCGCCGACGTCACCGACGAGCGCCTCGACCTTCTCCGTCGCTATGCCCGCATCTTCGGGTCATGCTTCCAGATTACGGACGACATCTTCGACTACTTCCCCTCCGAGACCCTCGGCAAACCCACCGGCAACGATCTCCGCGAGGGCAAGGTCACCCTCCCCCTGCTCGGAGCCCTCGCCTCGGGCCACCCCGAAGCCCCCGCCATGCGCGACCTCCTCGGCCATGACACCCTCACCGACGCCGACATCGACCGCCTCACCGACTTCGCCATCCGTGCCGGCGGCATCGAATATGCCCGCGCCACCGTCGACCGTCTCCGCCGCGAAGGCGCCGCCATAGCCCGCACCCTCGCCCCCGACGCCGACCCCAACCC
>CAMWXQ010000016.1 GCA_947178235.1 uncultured Muribaculaceae bacterium | reverse complement strand
TGTATATATAGGTGTCCGTGCTGGGGCTCGGCGACACGTCGGCCGAGAAGGTCGTAGTATGGGGCATCCGCCACGGCCTCGTCAGCGATGACGGGGGCGATGAGGCTCTGCTCCTCCTCGCGGACGGCAGCGAGGGCATGGATCTCGGCCGCGCCCCAGAGCCAGCATCCGACACCGAAGTCCTCGAAGTCGGGCGTGGAGTTGTACGTTATGGGGCCTCCGTGCTCGGGAGCCGAGCCGGTGCCTTGGAGATAGCCGACCTTCCCGTCGGGATGCACGGCGGCATCCATCGAGGCCCATCCGCGTGTGACGGCAGGCTCATAGGTCGCGGGGTCGAGGAGGCCTGCGCGGACACCCCACGCCATGCCGCCGACAAAGAGCGACGTGCCGGTCATCTCGGGCCCCTCGCTGCCCGCCGAGCCGAAGTTCGAGGGTGCGGCGAGGCTGACGTTCCACGATCCGTCCTCGCGCTGGCATCCGAGCAGTCCGGCGCTCATCGCCTTGAAGTCTGAGATATAGAGGTCGCGGTTGGGCTCGTTCTCGGGGGTGAATTGGAGGACGCGGACCAGGGCCATGTATGCCCAGCCGTTGCCGCGGCTCCAATAGCAATCCTTGTCCTTCTCCACTGTGTCGCGGTAGGGAGGATCGAAGTTATAGTCGCGGTACCACAGGCCGGTGGAGGTATTGAACAGCGGTTTGCCGCCGCCGCGTTTGTCGCCACCCTGGCTGTCGCGGGTGTAGAGGTACATCTCGTTCATGCGCGTCCAGTACGACCGGTCGCCCGTGATGTCGCCGAGCATCGCCATGACGGGCATACTCATCTGCACGGCGTCGACCCAGTACCAGTAGTTGACCCTCTCGGTGGCCATCATCTGGTCGATGCGCATCTTGATGTGCGTCATCCTCACGGTCTGCGACGGATCCATCATGTACATTTGGAGGTAGGCTTGTCCGCAGCACTGGTAGTCGGCATTGTGCGCCTTGGCCTCGTTGTCCGCGCTGCTGATCCACTTGTGGAAGTCGCCCCAGTCGGTGCAGTATTTGAGCCAGTCGGCGCGGGGATTCTCTCGCCAAGCGTTGAGCATCCCTTCGTAGAAGACCCCTCGGGTCCAGATTTTGCTGTTGCGTTCCTTGCCGCCGACATAGCTCTTGGCGCCCACGTCGGGGTACTCGGCAATGAAGTGGTCGGCCACACGTTCGGTCGTGGCCATTACCTCGGATGTGCGGGGGAGCTGGGCCCACACGGCGGTCGCCATCGTGAGCATGGCGGCGAGTATGATTGACTTTCTCATGGTATTCTTCGGCAGATACTATTTTCGAGCCACAAAGGTACGCAAAAAACTTGATTTTTGCGTACCTTTGCGTATATGAAACTTACTTTTGTGTGTCTGCGTCTAACGCGCCACTCCGACTCGCGCTCGGTCCTCACCGCTTTCAGCCGCGAGCTCGGGCGGGTCGCCCTAAGTGTCCCTGCCGGACAGGGGCGCGGCGCGGCGCGCCTGCGTGCGCTCACGATGCCGCTCTCGGTGGTCCAGTGCGAGACCACGGCTGCGCCGGGGCGCGAGGTGCTCCCGATGCGCCAGGCTGTCCCCGCGGCGGTCTTCGGCTCGCTCCACTCGCATCCCGTCAAACAGCTGACGGCCATGTTCGTGGCCGAGCTCCTCACGGGCGTGGTGCGCCATGGGGGCAGGACGAGGGTGTGTTCGATTATGTGTGTCGCGTGGCCTCGGTGCTCGATGCGGCACCCGACGAGGCACTCGCCAATTTCATCCTTTGTTTCGTCGTGGGGCTTGCTGGGACTCTCGGCATCGAGCCGGACACCTCGACATGGAGGCCCGGACATATCCTCGACCTGCGCGAGGGGCTCTGGCGTCCGACGGCCCCGTTACACTCCGAGTCTCTCGACCCGGCGGCGAGCGATGCGGCCTACCGTCTCACGCGCATGACCTTCGGCAACATGGCCCGTTACAGGTTCACACGCGACGAGCGTCGGCGCGCTCTTGACGGAATGTTGCGCTACTTCACCATCCACCTCGGCTCGCTCGGGAGCCTGCGGTCGCTCGGTGTGCTGCGCTCACTTGTCTGATTGGGCGGTGACGCGTGCCGTGCGCGTCTCGGGGGTGGCGGAGGCTGTCTCCGACACACGGCGCGCCAGTTCGGCGAGAGCCTCGCGGTGGGCCTTGTAGGTCAGATAGCGGTTGATGCGCATACCTGTGTAAGAAGCGAGGACGACGAGGGCCACGATGGCGGTCCACATCAAAGTTTCGTGCAAGCCGGGGAGATAGTACATGATTCTGAGCGGGTTTGTAGTGGATGAAATTGAGAGCTTTCGGGCCCCTGCCGCCATCGGCATCGGTGCCCTTTCACCTTTTATAACAATCCACCGCGCCCCTTGTTCACCCCGATAGAATGAAAGTTTTGAATGCGATATTTGCGGAGAAAAAATAATTGATTAATTTTGCATAATAAATCACAATCCCAACACAATGGCTGATCCTAATAGAATTCACCATATCATTATAGAATGGTCTCGTCCATCCAGACTTGATAATATTGATGCTAATTGGAAATGTGTCAAGAATGGTTTGTACTATATTTCCCGAAAGTTTGGCAATGTCGAATCTCCCATTTATATTGGTGAGACTAAGCGAGACTTTATCACGCGCATTAATGAACATTATAGGGATGTATCAGAGTTTCTCAATAAACGTGGCGAAAAATACATCCGACTTGGCACAATTATAAAGCCAAAGTCTTTGTCATCATATAATGATTTGGAATTCAAACACTTGTTGCAAACAATAGAAAGTGAACTTGTCAAAGATTTGTATCTGCGAGGAAAGGCAAACGCTTTATGCAATATTCGACAGGTGTTATCTTATACACAGTGGTTCCAGCTTTACATTGAGAACGAGGGTTGCCGTGGAGAACTATCCCCAGAATTGCCATATATAGAAGAATAACGCTAAGCTGGGATATATCGGAGCGGCTGAAATTTGGTGGAACCAAAAAAAAAGCATAAATTTGCACCCGTCTTCAAGACACCGAGGATGCTCGAATGGTGGAATGGTAGACACGAAAGACTTAAAATCTTTTGGTCATTGCGACCGTGCGGGTTCGAGTCCCGCTTCGAGCACAAAGGCTCCCGACCATCCAAGCCGACGGGGCTCCCACATGTGGTCAATCCCAACCGACGCCACAGGCGGGAGCCTCTGACACATAGACCTAAACCTCTCTCATCAGCCCCGCCGAGGGGCACATAAGCCGATTTTCGATACCAAATGCCAATCCTCATTCCCTCCTCTCTGAGGCGTCTTGTCTCCGGGATACTCCTGGCCCTCGCCCCTGTGGCGGCGTGGGGCCTGAGCTTCAATCCATCCTCTGTACTCTCCGACGGACGCTGGGTCAAGGTCCGCGTAGACACCACCGGTGTCTACCGCCTATCCAATGCCACGCTCGCCGCGATGGGTTTCGCCGACCCGTCGCGGGTCTCCGTCTCGGGCTACGGCAGCGTCGAGCGTGCCCACTCGCTCGACACCGCCCCCGACGACCTCCCACCCGTGGCCGTGATGCGCACCGCGGATGCCATATACTTCTACGCCGAGGGTGCCATGCGCCTCGTCCCCAACGCAAGCAAGACTGTCCCCGAAGAGCACATCAACCGCTTCTCGTCGGACTCGTACTATTTCATCACCGACCGCCCCGGCATCATCTCGCCCGAGATTGAGGCTGTCCCATACCTCGAACCCGACGGCATCGGCGACGAGGGGCCCACGGTCGTGACCTCGCACCTCAGCGTCGACCGCCGACGCTATCACCGCGACACCCCCCAGCGCACGGGTGTGCTCACCTATTCGCCCCCGATCGACATCCTCCATCCCTCGGTCACCGAGAGATGGTCGCTTGCGGACTGCGTCTCCAAGCCTGTGTTCGTCTACCGCTACGTCGGGCTCCCCTATGACATGAACCGCTATTCGCCCCAGATCGCATTCGGGCAGGGGGTAAAGGCCGACGTCGTGGGCACCCACACGGGCATACGCGGGACATCGAGCCCCAACGTCGAGTATGTGGCCTCGGGACAGAACCAGTACGACATCTCGACACACCCCGGGCATCTCGAAGTCACATTCTCCGACCCCGGGGGTGACTTCGGATACCTCGCCCTCGAACACATGACCCTGCGCTGCGAGCGCTCGAACAACCTCGCCTCGCTCCCCGCCCTCTGGGACCTCTACAACGTATGGCCCGAGGATGTCATGGAGATGTACGGCGCACCCGAGGGGCTCGTGGTGTGGGATGTCACCGTCCCCCGCACCCCCGTCGCTCTCGGCATCGACCGCGCGGACGGCGAGGGTACCGCGAGGGTTGTGCCCAACCCCAACAACCGTCAGTCGAGCAAGATTGCCGCCTTCGTGCCCTCGGCGCTCATCCCCGAGCCCGAGCCCGAGGGTGAGGTCGCCGCACAGAACCTCCACGCCATGCCGTCGGTGGACATGCTCATCGTGGCCGCCGACAACTTCCGCGTCGAGGCCGAGCGTCTGGCCGAGGCCCACCGCACCATGCAGGGGCTCGAAGTGGCCGTCGTGACCCAAGATGAGGTGTTCAACGAGTTCTCGTCCGGCGCATACCACCCAAACGGCCTGCGCCGTATGGTCAATATGCTCGCCACCCGCGGCGACCGCCCCCTGCGCCACCTCCTGCTCATGGGCATGGGGCAGCACTGCGGGCTTGCCCGCGGCGAGAAGCTCGACCCGTTCAGAGTGGTCAGCATACAGACCGAGAACATCGACGAGGACCGGTACAACTCCAAGAACCACACCGGCGATATATATTATGGTATAATCACCGACAAGCATACGGACCGCGTCACCATCCCGA
Source organism: uncultured Muribaculaceae bacterium (assembly GCA_947178235.1). Lineage (GTDB taxonomy): Bacteria > Bacteroidota > Bacteroidia > Bacteroidales > Muribaculaceae > Duncaniella. Next base: position 5,856 of record CAMWXQ010000016.1, on the reverse strand, counting down.
ACATCCCCGTGACCGTCAATGTCGGACGCGCGCTCGTGAAGACCCCCGCCGAGGCCGCGGACTTCGTGGACAAGTGCATCGCCTATCTCCAGGACCCCACGATGGCGGGACGCTGTGACGAGGCCATGCTCATCGGCTGTCTCGGCGATGCGTACGCACACACGGACGCCATGATCTCGGTCGGCAACATCCTGTCCGAGGCCAATCCGCTGATGACAATCCACAACGGCTCGGAGACGATGTTCGAGATCAAGACGCTCCCGAACGGCAACTTCACATCCGAGGCCGCCAAGTCGTATATATCACGCCGTATGCCCGGCAATATCGGATTCATCAACTACTCGGGCCATTCGACCCACAATGGCCTGTTCAGTGACCGCATGCTGCTCTCCTGGTTCAAGTCGGCCACGTCGTTCAACACTCTCCCCATCTTCTTCCTCGCCGGGTGTGACACAGGCCCCATCGACCTCGACTCGGAGAGCTGGGCGTCAAGCTTCAATGCCATGCGCCACGGCCCCATCGCCGTCATCGCATCCTCGCGCGAGGTGTACATGAACTGCAACCATGTACTCAACAATCAGTTTGCACACGCCCTCGCGACGGCCACACCGGGCATGACCCTCGGCGACATCTACACTGCGGCTCTCAACAATTCGCACGCCATGACGAACACCGCCGCCGTCCGCGACCAGGTCGTGAACAATTTCTGCTTCAACTTCCTCGGCGACCCTGCGCTCCCCGCGCGCGTCCCCTCGGGCACGGCGGCCATATCGACGGTGCGTGGCACGAATCTCCCCCAACTCTCCGACCGCACGCTCCCTGCCCTCGCGCCTGTCGAGATCGGCGGTGTCATCAAGGCTGCCGACGGGTCGGTGGACACGAGCTTCGACGGCATCGTCACGCTGACGCTCTACAAGCCATCGCGCCTTTACCTCCCCGCTTCTCCCGATAGCTCGGACAAGGGAGCCGGGCACGACCCCGTGAAGGTCGACGACAACCAGTGCGGCGAGTTCACCGCCAAGGTCAAGGCCGGCCGATGGACCGTGACCGCCATCCCGCCGCTCCCCGACACCATCGCCCCCAACCGCATCAATCTCTATGCCGTCTCCTCGGACGGACGCATCGCCACGGGCGGCTCGACATCGTTCACCATCACCGACACCAAGGGGAGTACCCCTGCCGTCGCGGATTCCGCCGCACCCGAGATCACCGTCTGGCTCGACTCTCCGAATATGACCGACGGAGAGATCACGGGGCCCTCGCCACTGCTCCACGTCGAGCTCTCCGATGCCGCGAGCGGCGTTCTCATGGACCGCTCCTCGATCTCGCGTATGCCGCGCATCGCCCTCGACGGCGTCGAGATCAAGGGTGCCGCATACAGCCTGCGACCCGACGGCTCGGGCACATCGGTGCTCGACCGCAAGCTCTCTGACCTCACTGACGGATTCCACGAGATTTCGGTCACGGCCACCGACAATGCCGGCAACACGTCCGTGCGCACCCTCTCGTTCCAGGTCGAGTCGGCCGGCCTCACGGCCACTCTCGCCGTCGACACCGAGCTCGTGCGTGACGCCGTCGAGTTCGCTATGGAGAGCAACCATGCCGATACCCGCGCCACACGCCTCGTCATCCGCGATGCCGCGGGCAACACCGTACACTCCGTCGCCGACCCCACGCTCCCCTACGCATGGGATCTCCGCACAGCCTCGGGCTCCCCGGTCGCCGACGGCACCTACACCGCCTCGCTCCTCGTGACCTCCTTCCTCAACTACTCCTCCACCCCCGAAGTGAAGTTCACAGTGGTGAAGAAGAATTGAGAAATTCCCAGATAAGCTATATTAGCTATCATAGCTATTATAGCTATCATAGCTACTTAGATATACCCCCATGCCCACCAAGTCAGATCTCCGCATAGTCTTTTTCGGTACCCCCGAGTTTGCCGTCGAGAGCCTCCGTGCCATCACCGAAGCCGGGTACAACGTCGTCGGCGTCGTCACCATGCCCGACAAGCCCGCGGGCCGCGGCCACAAGATGTACCAGTCCCCCGTCAAGGAGTTTGCCGTGGCCCACGGCCTCACCCTCATGCAGCCCGTGCGCCTCAAAGACCCTGAGTTTGTCGATCAGCTCCGCTCGCTCGATGCCGACCTCTTTGTGGTTATTGCCTTCCGTATGCTCCCCGAGGTCGTATGGTCGATGCCTCCGATGGGCACGTTCAACCTCCACGGCTCGCTCCTCCCCCTCTATCGCGGGGCTGCCCCCATCAACCGCGCGGTCATGAACGGCGACACCGAGACCGGCGTCACGACCTTCTTCCTCAAACATGAGATCGACACCGGAGACATCATCGACCGCGAGAGCATCCCCGTAGGCCCCGACGATACCGCGGGCGACGTGCATGACCGCCTCATGGCCATCGGCGCCCGCCTCACCGTCAAGACCATCGGCGACATCGTTGCCGGGACACTCCGCACTGTCCCCCAGGACGAGCTCACGGGTGGTGTCGAACCCACACCCGCCCCGAAGATTTTCCACGAGGACTGCCGCATCGACTGGTCGCGGTCTGCGCGCGAGGTTCACAATCATGTCCGCGGCCTCGCCCCCTATCCCGGAGCATGGACTCCCGTCACCCTCGACGACGGCACCGTCGGCGAGATGAAGATACTCTCCACCTCGCTCGCCGGCATCCCCGAGGCCGACATCCCCGAGGCCACAGCGCGCCTCGTCGACGGACGCCTGCTCGCGGCCACGGGTGATGGGCTCATCGAGATTCTGACCCTCCAAGCCCCCGGCAAACGCCGCATGGCCGCCGCCGACTATATGCGCGGTCTCAGACGCGACACACTGCACTTCGGTTGACCGCCGACCCCCGCACACCCCTCCCAGTGGCTTCCGGCCGAGGCAATGTAATGATTTTTCAACCCTTATGCGACTTAATCCGATTTTTTTGCTTACCTTTGCACCTCGAAATTGAAACAAAGATAAGAGAAAATGGACAATAGTTCCGCCACACAGCTTCCAGATCTGCTTTTTGAAGTAAGCTGGGAGGTGTGCAACAAGATAGGAGGTATCTACACCGTACTTTCGACAAAAGCGAAGACACTCCAAAAGCTCAACAAGGACAAGACCGTCTTCATCGGCCCCGACGTATGGACCGCCGAGACACCGTCCCCCTGGTTCACGGAGTGCAATGTCCCCGGCCTCACCGCCTGGGCCTCCACGGCCAGCCTCCCCGACGGCGTAGCCGTCCGCGTGGGCCGTTGGGAGATTCCCGGCCGCCCCATCGCCGTCCTCGTCAAGTTCGACGGCATGTATGCCGTCAAGGATGAGTTCTACGGCGAGATGTGGAACCGCTTCGGTGTCGACTCGCTCCACGCCTACGGCGACTATGACGAGGGGTGTGCCTTCGCCCACGCCTCGGGCATCGTCATCGAGTCTATACTCGCTTCCGGGTACGGCCTCCCCGCCGACGCCGTTCGCAAGCCCAGCCAGCGCGGCCGCGCCAAGAAGGTGAAGTTCGACGTAGTGGCCCACTTCGACGAGTGGACCACAGGCATGGGTCTACTGTACGTCAAATGGAAACTCCCCCATGTGGCCACAGCCTTCACCACCCACGCAACGAGCATAGGCCGCAGCATCTGTGGCAACAACAAGCCCCTCTACGACCAGATGCCCAACTACAACGGCGACCAGATGGCCCGCGAGCTCAACATGGAGGCCAAGCACTCGCTCGAAAAGGCTGCCGCACACCAGGCCGACGTCTTCACCACCGTGAGCGAGATCACCGCCCGCGAGTGTGAGCAGCTGCTCGAACGCCGTCCCGACGTCGTGACCCCCAACGGATTCGAGAAGAACTTCGTCCCCTCGGCAAAGAAGTTCGACGAGGCCCGCGCCGTGGCCCGCAAGGCCCTCATCTCCACCGCCTCGGCCCTCACCGGCAACGAGTATGACGACTCGGCCTTCGTGGTCATCACATCGGGCCGCTGCGAGTACCGCAACAAGGGCATCGACATCTTCCTCGACGTCGCCGACCGCCTGCGCCACATCGGTGCCGACCGCAAGGTCATCGCCTATGTCATGGTCCCCGCATGGTGCCGCGACCCCCGCGCCGAGCTGCGTGCCCGCCTCGACGGAGCCGAAACCCTCTTCGACACCCCCCTCGCCGAGCCGGTCATCACCCATACGCTCAACAATCCCGATTCGGATCCCGTCATCTGCCGCATACGTCAGCTCGGATTCTGCTCCGTCGACCCCCGCGTCAGTGTCATATATGTGCCCTGCTACCTCAACGGCACCGACGGAATCTTCAATCTCCCGTACTACGACCTTCTCATCGGCGCCGACGCCACGGTGTTCCCCTCCTATTACGAGCCCTGGGGATACACCCCGCTCGAGAGCGTCGCCTTCGGTGTGCCCACTGTCACCACATCCCTCTCGGGATTCGGCCAGTGGGTGCTCGAATCGTTCGAGAACAGTTTCGACGACTGCGGCGTGAATGTCATCGGCCGCGGCGACGCAAACTACCACGACGTTGTGGCCAACATCGCAAACTCGCTCCGTTTCCTCACCGGCGTGGGGCCCAAGGAGCGCAAGCGCATATCCACAGCCGCCCGCCGCACAGCCGACGCAGCATCGTGGGCAAACTTCATCAGCTACTACGAACGCGCCTATGCCGGGGCCACCGCCGCGGCCGCCGCGCGTAAGTGACACCCCCGGCGGGGCGATTTAACATCCCGTCCATGCAATAACCCACCCCCGCCGCGCGTTTAATATATTGGTTCTTACACCCGCCGCGCCCACAGATGGGCCCGCGGACTTTCCATCTAAAATTACTCTCAACAATTTCATATGAAAATACCTGTAAGTAACACCAATGCTCCCCAGTGGCGCGACCTCACCGTCAAGGCCCAGCTCCCCGAAGCATTGAAACCGCTCGAAACCATCTCCCGCAACCTCTGGTGGGTCTGGAACAGCGAGGCCAAGAACCTCTTCCGTGACCTCGACCGCGACATCTGGCGCGCCACAGGCGAGAACCCTGTGATGCTGCTCCAACAGCTCTCATCCGAGCGTCTGCAAGAGATCATGGCCGACAAGGACATGATGGACCGCCTTGCCCACGTCGAAGAGATGTTCAAGGCTTACATGGCCGAGCCCATGCGCACCGACATCCCCTCCGTATCCTACTTCTCGATGGAGTACGGTCTGTGCAACTGTCTCAAAATCTATTCCGGTGGTCTCGGCGTCCTCGCCGGCGACTACATCAAGGAGGCATCTGACTCGCGCGTCGACATGACCGCCATCGGCTTCCTCTACCGCTACGGCTACTTCACCCAGTCGCTCAGCGTCGATGGTCATCAGATAGCCAACTACGAGCCCCAGAACTTCAACCAGCTCCCCATCGAGCAGGTGCTCGACGAGAACGGTCACCCCATGATTCTCGAAGTGCCCTTCCCCGAGCGCATCGTCTACTCGCACATCTGGCGCGTGAACGTGGGCCGCATGAAGCTCTACCTGCTCGACACCGACTTCGACATGAACTCCGAGTTTGACCGCCCCATCACCCACAAGCTCTACGGCGGCGACTGGGAGAACCGCATCAAGCAGGAGTACCTCCTCGGCATCGGCGGTGTGCTCGCCCTCAAGAAACTCGGCATCAACCACACCATTTATCACGCCAACGAGGGTCACGCAGCCCTGCTCAACCTCCAGCTTCTCGCTGACTACGTCCAGGAGAAGGGTCTCGACTTCAACACCGCTCTCGAGGTTGTCCGCTCCTCCTCGCTCTACACCGTCCACACCCCCGTGCCCGCACGCCACCACTACTTCGACGAGGGCCTCGCAAACAAGTACCTCCACGAG
>CAMWXQ010000015.1 GCA_947178235.1 uncultured Muribaculaceae bacterium | reverse complement strand
CTTCGGGTGTTTCCTCGGTCGGATTTTCGACAGGTTCCTCGGTCGGTTCCTCGGCGGGGGCTACGGCCTCGGCGAGGGTCTCCTCAGTGATGTCGTCGGCGACCTCCTCGGGCTCGAAGAGGGCGAAGGGTGCATTGAGAGCCTCGGCGAGCTCGGGATCGGGGGTGAATCCGACGCCGTTCTCGTCCTCCGTGGGGGCGAATGTGCCGAGGCCTGCGACAGTCACGGTCTCACCTTCGGTCAGACCCGATGCGATGAGGTCAAAGAAGCCCTTGGCAAACGCCTCGGCCTCCTCGCGCGGCACACCCGCGCGCTCGGAGAGGGCGGCAGCCAGTTCCTGGAAAGGTATCTTGCGGTTCATCGTTTCAGTTTTTTGCGCAGCACGACGCTCGGGGCGAAGTGGAGGGTGATGGATGGGGGCATGAGTACACGTTTGCCTGTGGCGGGGTCATTGGTGATGTGCTCCTCGGTCTTGACACCCTGGAAGGTGCCGAAGCCGGGGATGGCAGCCGAGTCGAGCCCGGCACATGTCTCGCGGATGGTGTCGGCGAGGGCCGCGGTGAGTTCCGCGACCTTGCCGGCTTCGGTTCCGAGCTGTCGGGCGAGCCCGGCAGCGAACTGCTTGTTGTCCATACCGCGCCCTATCAATAGTTGCGTGCGAAGATGACGCGACGGGCCGAGGGCTTGCCGGTCACCATGCAGAATCCGGGCTCGTCGTCGCCGTCGAGGGGGATGCAGCGCAGGGTGGCCTTGGTGTCCTCCTTGATCTTCTCCTCGGTCTCGATGGTGCCGTCCCAGTGGCAGAGCAGGAAGCCCCCCTTCTCGATCTCCTTCTTGAACTCCTCGTAGTTGTCGACCTTGCGGGTCATGGCCTCGCGGCGGTCAAGCGCCTTCTTGTAGATGTTGTCCTGGATTTCGTCGAGGAGGTTCTTGCAGTACTCGGCGATGCCTTCGAGGGGTGCGGAGTGCTTTTCGAGGGTATCGCGGCGCATGACCTCGACCACGCCGTTCTGAATGTCGCGGGCACCGATGGCGAGGCGCACGGGCACACCTTTGAGCCGTAGTCGGCAAACTTGAAGCCGGGACGCTTGTTGTCGGCATCATCGAACTTGACGCTCACGCCGAGGGCTTTCAGCTGTTCGACGATGGGGTTGACGACGGCTGCGATCTCTTCGAGCTGAGCGGCGTTCTTGAAGATGGGGACGATGACAACCTGGATGGGAGCGAGGCGGGGAGGGAGCACGAGACCGTTGTCATCGGAGTGGGTCATGATGAGTGCGCCCATGAGGCGGGTGGACACGCCCCACGAGTTGGCCCATACATATTCGGGCTTGTTGTCCTTGTTCACGAAGGTCACGTCGAATGCCTTGGCGAAGTTCTGGCCGAGATTGTGCGAGGTACCGCTTTGGAGAGCCTTGCCATCCTGCATCATGGCCTCGATGGTATAGGTGTTGACGGCACCGGCAAAACGCTCGTTGGCACTCTTGACACCCTTGATGACGGGCATCGCCATGAACTTCTCGGCAAAGTCGGCATAGAGGTTGATCATCTGAACGGTGCGGGCTTCGCTCTCCTCGGCGGTAGCGTGGGCGCAGTGGCCCTCCTGCCATAGAAATTCGGCAGTGCGGAGGAACATGCGGGTGCGCATCTCCCAGCGCATCACGTTGGCCCACTGGTTGCAGAGGATGGGGAGGTCGCGGTAGGAGTGTATCCAGTTGCGGTATGTGCCCCAAATGATGGTCTCGGATGTGGGGCGGACGATGAGTTCCTCTTCGAGGCGCGCGTCGGGGTCGACGATTACACCGTTGCCGTTGGGGTCATTCTTGAGGCGGTAATGTGTCACGACGGCACACTCCTTGGCGAATCCCTCGACGTGCTCGGCCTCGCGGCAGAGGTACGATTTGGGGATGAGGAGGGGGAAGTATGCGTTCTGTACGCCGGTCTCCTTGAACATCTTGTCGAGCTGCTGCTGCATCTTCTCCCAGATGGCATAGCCGTAGGGTTTGATTACCATGCAGCCGCGCACTGCCGACTGCTCGGCGAGGTCGGCCTTCACAACGAGGTCGTTATACCACTGCGAATAGTTGTCGCTTCGCTTGGTGAGGTCTTTGAGTTCGATTGCCATTTATAGGGTATTTTTTGGAATTTTGAATTTGGGGTTTTGAATTTGTCTCGATCGATTGGTCGAGGACTATTTAAGCACCCCCTTGTGGGCGTCCGTAATCATTTTAGGCCCGGGGATGAGGTATATTTCGAGGCGGCGGTTTTCGGCACGTCCGAGGCGGGTGTCATTGCTCTCGACCGGGTCGGTGTCCCCCATCTCGTAGGGGATGATGACGAGGTCCCTGTGGACGCGGCTGAGCATATGGTCGTAGATTGCGCCGTTGCGGGCATGGGAGAGCTCCATGTTGTATCGTTCAGATCCTGTGTTGTCCGTGTGCACTGCGTACACGATCTTGAACTGGTCAGCCTCGTTGAGCAGTTTGAGGATAGGGTCGAGCGTCTTGGTGGCGTCGGCCATGAGAACCGTGTCGTTGGGGAGGAAGAGTTTGTCCGTGGGTATGGTCACGAGCACGACCTCGTCCTCGCGCATCATGTCGACCACGAAGCCGTGGCGTGCAAGCTCGGTGCCGATGTGGCGCATACGGCGGCTGACGGCGGCGTGTTCCTTCTCGGCGACGGCGGGGTTGAGCAGGTTCTCTTCGAGATCCATCTCCATGAAGGCGGTCTCGTCATATCCTTTGTACGGGTCGGTCCATCCGAGGGCCGGGAGAGCCGCGACGAGGAGCAGGAGCAACGGGAGGAGGGAGCGGAGAGTCTTCATGCTTCGAGAGACTGTTCGTATGCGAGCTGTGCGGCCACGAGGGGCTCGACCTCGGCGGGGAGGATGGGGGAGAGTTTGTCCTTGGCGAGCATCTTGCGGACGTGTGCAACGAGGGTCTGGGTGTTGACATCCTCCTCGGTATCGGCATCGGCGTCGATGTCGAGCAGGCCGTTGTCTTCGTACCAGTCCCAGATGATGTCTATGATGTTGAGCAGCTCATCGTCGTCGATGCGGGCCGATGCCTCGGCGGTGAGGGTCGCGCGCATCGCCTTGATGGCTTCTTTTTCTTGATATTCTTTCATTGTTGTATAGGAGAGAGTTGTATATATAATATAGGTGAGGTTTGGCTCAGTTGAGGTCGATGATGCCTTCGGGGACGGCGGTGACGAGGCGGCGTGCCGCGACATCAATCTCATCGATGAATTCGTCCACGACTGGCACGAGCAATTCGGTGCCGTCGGGGCGGGTGATGACAAACAGGACATTCTCGGTGGCGTCGTTGATGTCCGTGATTGTCCCGAGTGGGCCGAGGTCGAGGTCCGATACCTCGAAGCCTATGAAGTCCGAGGCATAGAAACCGTCGGCGTCCGGGTCGAGCTCTTCGGGCTCGGGGAGGTCGGTGCGGAGTATGTAGAAGTCGCGGTTGACAAAGGGGCGGAGTTTCTCCTCTGTGTCGATGCCGTCGATGGTGACGAGCGAGGTCTCGGCGGTCTTGGGGCGCAGGGAGTTGATGAAGAACGGCACCATGATGCCGTCGACCTCCATGAATATGCACTTCACGGCCATGAGATCGACATCCTCGGCCTGTGGGGCGAGGGTGACGGAGACCTCTCCTTTGATACCGTGGGGTTTGTTGAACCGCCCGGCTTCACATAGCATTTCGCGGGTAACCAAGGGGAATTAAGAATTGAGAATTAAGAATTAAGAATTAAGAATGGAAAAATGAATTATTAATTCTTAATTTTTAATTCATAATTAACAGGACTATTTTTTCTTTTTCTTCTTTCCTGCGGGGGGTGCGATGATCTTGTACTCGTGCAGGATTGTAGTCTCGGGGGTGAGACGGATGAGCCCGTGCGAGTACTCGGCGAGATCGTCGAAGACACGCTGATCCGAGATGTAGTCCGAGGTCTGGGCGCAGAGCATCTTCTTCATCTGCTCGGCTATGAGCAGCGAGAGTTCGTCGCGCTCGGGGCCTTCGGGCATTTCGAGAGCCTTACCGATCATGAGCTCGATGGTCTTGCCGTAGATTCGGCGGCGCATCACACGCCCGGGGTAGGGGACGCGTTCGGGCGGGACTTCGAGAGCTTCGGGGCCTGTGATCTCGAACGGGAAGTCTACATCGAGGGTATAGTCGCTCATGCGGACAACGTGGTCCCAGAGGGTTTGGAGATGGTCGGGTTGCTCCTTGACCTTGGGGAAGAGGCGTTCCATGGTCTCGACGATGGCGTAGGCACAGCGGGTGCGCTCGTCACGGTCCTCGATGGTGAGGCAGTGGTCGACCATCTTCTGTATGGTGCGTCCATATTCGGGCAGGGGGAGCTGGGGACGCATGGTGTTGTATGTGAGCATTGGGGTGGCTGAACGGGGTTTGAAAAAACGAGAGTTTAAAGCCGCGGGGATGTCTCTGCCGAGAGCCCCGGGGCTTTAAACTTATATCGGGTCGGATGGGGTATTACATGTTCATGCCGCCGTCGACCTCGATGACCTGGCCGGTGACGTAGGCGGCCATGTCAGAGGCGAGGAAGGTGGCCACATTGGCGATGTCCTCGACCTGGCCGGCGCGGCGCAGGGGGATCTTGGCGGCCCACTCCTTGCGCACGTCCTCGGGGAGGGCGGCGGTCATGGCGGTCTCGATGAAGCCGGGGGCGATGGCGTTGGCACGGATGCCGCGCGAGCCAACCTCCTGGGCGATGCTCTTGGCGAGGGCGATGAGGCCGGCCTTCGAAGCTGCGTAGTTGGACTGGCCTGCATTGCCGTGTACACCTACGACGGACGCCATGTTGATGATCGAGCCGCTGCGCTGACGCATCATGATGGGGAGAACGGCGTGGATGAAGTTGAAGGCGCTTTTGAGGTTGACGTTGAGGACCATGTCCCACTGAGCCTCGGTCATGCGCATCATGAGGCCGTCCTTGGTGATGCCGGCGTTGTTGATGAGCACGTCGATGTGGCCGAAGTCCTCCTTGACCTTAGCCACGACCTCGGCGGTCTGCTCGAAGTTCGAGGCGTCGGAGCTGTAACCGATGGCGCGTACGCCGAGAGCTTGGAGCTCCTTCTCGGTTGCCTCCATGTTCTCGTCGCGGCGGAGGTCGGTGAAGGCGATGTCTGCGCCCTCGGCAGCGAATTTGAGGGCTATGCTTTTGCCGATGCCGCGGGCGGCGCCGGTGATGAGGGCTACTTTTCCTTCAAGAAGTTTCATAGATAGTCAGTTTTTCTGTTTAGGTTGCGGCCATTGGGCCACGGAGTTAGTTATGTTGAATGTTTGATGATTCGGTATGGGCGGTAGCGCCGCAGGGGGCGAGGCTGCGGGTGATGAAGCTGATTACATCGGCGCGTACACGTGCGGGATCGACGCCCACGTCCTCGTAGCTGTCGCGCAGTCGGCAGTAGTCGACGCCTTGGAAGACCATCTGGTGGATGGTGTTGAGCCTCGACGCCTGCACGGGGTCGAATGCACCCGCGGCGACACCCTCGGCCAGTATCGAGCCGAGAATCTCGCGCTCCTTGCCGACGGCCATGAGACGGATGCGTTCGAGACGCTTGTAGTCGAGCGTCAGATATGAGAGCAGCCTCCCTGCGGGACCGAGCGGGGCTACGGTCTCTTCGAGGATGTCGAAGCGCGCCTCGATGTAGCGTTGGAGCTTCTCGGCGGGAGGACAGGCCGAACAGGCAACCTCGCGCAGACGCTGGACGATGCGCTCAGCCTCACGCTCGATGACCGCCTCGTAGATCTCCATCTTATTCTTGAAATAAGTGTAGATTGTGCGCCGCCCTTTGAGCGAGGCGGCGGCGATGTCGTTCATCGTCGTGCGCTCCACGCCGTTGGAGGCGAAGAGCTGACGGGCGACGTCAATGAGACGTTCGCGAGTGCGGGCTGCTATGGCTGTCATCTGCGTCGACGTGTCTGGATACTATTCGGCTGCAAAGTTACGAAAAATTTGGTAATTTGCAGTGGAGCGGAGGGGTTAAATCATCCTCAGGAATTTAAAACTATGTGTTCCGAGCTGTACCAACCCCAAAATGATTCATTCACACCTTTGGTCGTCGATGGCGTGGATTATTTCGAGTTTGAGGTCTTCGGGATAATCCTCATTTGCCATGTAGCAGGTGATGATGCGTTGAAGCAGATCTTTGTCGATGCGTCCGGCCGCGACGTGGTAAATGATTGCTTCCATACATCGCATGAAGTTATAGGCGTGCCAGTAGTAGCCGTTTTGGACAAGAAACCAGACGCCGACGGTCAAGGCTACACGTTTGTTGGAATCTTCGAAATAATGGACGGTACATAGACCGAATACAATATAAGTGAGTTTGTCAACGAAGGTGGGATAATACAAGTCATTCTGTACAAAGTCGAGAACTTTGCGAATGCCCCCTTCGTCCTTTACTCCTTGCAGGCCGCCTCCACTCGCTGCAACATATTAAGTCTGTTATTTGCTCGTACTTGTAATTCGGATGTCCATCAACATACTTGCCTACCGCCTGGGTGAAGTTCTTGCGATAATTCTCGCTTTTGATTGCGGTAGGTAGATAATCCCGGTCTCGCCAGTTGATATATTTAGTGCCTCCCCCGGCACGACCATTGATAGTAGCAATGACAATATCAAGGATACGATTGCGTAGCTGTTTGGCCTTTTCGCTCTCTGTAAGAAGCATTCCGATATTCAAGAATGCACGGAATGTAAATACTCCCAACTGGCGTGTGAACTTAGGGACATTAATGTCCCTAACAAAATGTAACTTTAATTCTTTTAGAGAGTTACCTTGACTTAAAAAGTATCCGTTAGAACGAAGCTCATCACCATGATCTTGGATGTAACGTTTGATGGTACGTTCATCAACGTCATAGAAATCTGCAACCATCTTGGTGGTAAATAGGAGTTCTCCACGATAGCGTAGGCCATTGACATCCAAGTTCTCTCGGATGGCTTGAAGGGCATAATTGTTGTTCAAAACGTTCTGCCGCTCTATATTTGAGGCTGTCAGATCATTCATGTCGTAAAAGTTTCTTGAATATCAAGCTTGTGTATCAAGAAATGTTAGCCAAAATACCTCAGAGTAGGGATGCACAAGTCGTGTGCCCCTACTCCGAGGTGTTCTGCAACATCCATTCCCTGCTTAATTATGAATGGATGGTATATTTCACAGCGATACGCCTTGGGATTGCAGGAATTCCTTGTAGACGCGGGAGAAGTGTTCTGCTTGGTCGCGGGGGTAGCGGACTTCGGCAAAGACTTGGGCAAGGTTTTCCTTGTTGTTCTCGGCGACAAAGCGGCGGTTGGATTCGAGTGCTTCCTGGGGGGCATAGAGGGCGCGGAGCTCGTCGTCGGTGGGGTCGGCGTACTCCTCGAAGTGCATGACGGCTTCGAGGGGGAGACGGTCGGTAGGCCCTGCCTCGGGTTCGGCGGGGTATCCGACGGTGACGGTGACGACGGGGATGACGCCGTGGGGGAGGTGGAGCGCCTCGGCTATCAGGGCCGCGTTATATGTTGTTGTGCCGAGGTAGCATGTCCCGAGCCCTTCCATCTCGGCTAACGTGCAGAACTGCTGAGCAAAGACCGACGTGTCGATGACGCCCCAAGTGAAACCTTGTAGGTTTGCGAGCCCGGGCTCGGTGCCGTTGAGACGGCACCAGCGCCCGAAGCGGTTGAGGTCGAGACAGAAGGTGAGTGCTACCATGGCATTGGCGATTGCGGGCTGCGAGTAGTGTGCGGGTGCAAGGGCGGCGAGACGCTCGGGCTCGCGGGTAACGATGACACTGTACAGCTGCATATTGCCTGTGTTGGGAGCATGGATGGCCTGTTCGAGCAGGGAGTGGATGAGCGAGTCGGGGACGGGACGCTCGTGGTCGTAGACACGTACCGAGCGGCGGTTGGCGAAGTAGTTGTTCACTTTCGGATTATGAGTTTTGGGAGCCTTGCGGCTTGGGGTTTCAGTTTATGATCTTCATTCGGGTTTCAGCACCACGCCTGTACCTTTGAGGCCATTGACGCCGATGATGAGCGGGTTGTCGAAGGTGACGATGCGGAGGAAATCACTCTCGTACACGGCCGGCTGTGCGTCGAGGAAGGCCACATCGTAGAGGTCTGTCACCTCTGCGCCCTTGTCACGCCGTGCCGAGGTGTCGATTGTGAAGTATGCGACGCCGAACGAGGTGAGGTTCTGGAAGAAGTGGGTTCCCTGGCTCGGCTCGATGCGGTAATTGGGCAGGGAGGATTCGACGATGAGACGTGCGGCCGAGATCGCGGGCCACTTGACAGGAATGCCGAGGGCGGTGTCCGATGAGCCCCAACGGCCCGGGCCGATTAGGATATACCGCTCGTCGCGGTCGAGGAATCCGCGGTTGACTTTCTCCATCTCGCGGGCTATGAGCGAGTTGTTGAACGACGAGAACTTGTCGGGGCGGACGTACACGACCGTCTTGACCCCTTCGATGGTTCCGTGGCCGAGGGCGGTGGAGGATTTTAGCAGCAGACGGTCGTCGGGGGTGGACATGACTGCCTCGTCGACATTCTCTTTGCGGTCGACGATGGGTCGGATCTGCAACCAGTAGATGCGGCCCTTGGAGGCCGATCGCGGTCCGCAGTCCTCGACCATCCCCGCGAATTCGATTTCGACAGGGCGCTGCATCTCGGTCTGTCCGCGCGTGAGCATGAAGTCGATGGCTTCGGCGAGGGGGTAGACCTTGTGTTTGAGGATATTGTTGAACGTCACGAGCTTGCGTCCCTCCTGTCGGTCGTTGTCGCGGATGACATTGTCGCGGAAGTCGAACGTGGATACCATGTAGCGCAGGGCACCCTTGTCGGCCATGTCCTGGACGCGCAGTTTCGAGATATTGTATCCGTCGTCGACGGTCATCGGCTTGTTGTCCGCGTCCGAGGTGTCGTGGCCTGTGGAGATGGCATACATGCGGGTCTGCGTGTCGCGCAGGGCAAGCGAGAGCTCGGAGGTCTGCAACACGCTCTCGGGGTGGCGGGGCGAGAAACGGAGTCCGACCCCTCCGTCGACTATATATTTGCCGAGGCCGACGGCGATCTCGGCCACGCCATCTTCGGGACGCTCCGAACCGAGGGGATAATAGTTGAGCGAGCGGCCCACGCCCGAGAATGAGGGGAAGTAGTAGCCGTCCACATCCTTGCCCACGACCTCTTGGAGTATCACGGCCATCTTCTCCTGGTCGATGACGTTCGAGGTGGCCGTCATGTATGCCTTCGAGTCGGAGTAGAATACCGAGGCGTAGACACCCTTGATGGCGTCGGTGAGGCGTCCGAGCATCTCGGAGTTCTCACCCTTGGGCACCATGTAGGTCGAGTAGATACCCGCGAAGGGCTGATAGTGCGAGTCTTCGAGGAGGCTCGACGAGCGGACGGCGATGGGGGTGTCGACCACTTCGAGCAGTGCTTTGAGGTCCTGTCTGATTGACTCCGGGAGACGTGCGCGCAGGAAGTGTTCGAGTATCACCTCGTCCGAGGCATCGCTGAGGGCGATTGGGTAGAGCTGATTGCTCTCCATGAACTCGTCGAAGATGTCGGTGCAGAGGACGACGGTCCTCGGGATGGTGATGGAGATGCCGTCGAAGTTGTCGCACACGGGATTCTTCTTGATGATCGAGTCGATGAATGCGAGGCCGCGCCCTTTGCCTCCGAGCGAGCCCTGTCCGATGCGAGCAAAGTTGGAGTAGTGGTCGAAACGGTCCTGGCGGAAGATGGCCACAACGCCGCGGTTCTTCATCTTTCGATACTTCACGATCAGATCGAAGAAGAGCTGACGGACCTTGGGCGCATCCTGGACTTTGAGGAAGCGGTGGTGCTTGATGACCTCGGCAATGGGGAAGAGCGCGCGCGAATATAGCCAGCGCGAAATGTCGTTGAACGACGCGTGCCAGTAGAGTGCCTCGGCGGGGATGTCGAAGATATGTTTTTGAAGGTCTTTGAGCGAGGATATGCGGCGTATCTCCTCGCCGGTCTCGGGATTGCGGATAATGAAGTCGCCGAAGCCGAAGTTGTTGATGATCGCCTTGCCGAGATCGACGGGGAACTTCTTGGAGTTCTTGTCGATGAAGGTACTCCCGAGCTTCTCGGCCTCGTACGAGTTCTCGGCTTCGGAGCTTTCGAGGATGATGGGGAGATAGGGGTCGCGTGCGCGGAGCTCTCGCGCAAGCTGAATGCCCGCCTTCGAGTCCTTGACGCCGCCGCGCTTGAAGGACACGTCGCTGATGACGCCGAGGATGTGGTCAGAGTATCGGTCGTAGATCTCCATAGCCTCCTCGTAGTCGCGCGCAAGCATGACCTTGGGACGGCCGCGCATACGCAGCATCCGCTCGTGCTCGTTCAGAGCCTCGGTCGAGAATATACGGCTCTGGCTGAGGATGAATTTGTAGACTATGGGTAGCACCGATGAGTAGAACCTCACCGAGTCCTCGACGAGCAGAATCATCTGCACGCCTACGCCGTTGACATCGTTCTCGGCATTCATCTTGTCTTCGAGCAGCTTGATGATGGCGAGCAGGAGGTCGACGTTGCCGAGCCACGAGAATACATAGTCGATGCCGGAGAAGTCCTCGTTGGCCAGTCGGCGCGACACCTCCTTCGAGAATGGGGTGAGGACAATGATCGGCTGCTCGGGGTGAGCGGCCTTGATGCGGCGTGCGCCTGCGAATGTCTCGCTAACGTCGTTGCCCGGCATCATGATGACGAGGTCGAAGCTCTTGGCCTGCATCACTTCGAGTGCCTCGGCGGTGTTGAGGACGCGGGTGACGCGGGGAGGCGAGGAGAGGTTGAGCGAGGTGTACTCGAAGTAGAGCTGCTCTTCGACGCGCCCGTCCTCCTCCATCATGAAGGCGTCGTAGGCCGAGGCGATGAGCAGAACATTGAAGATGCGACGCTGCATGAGGTTCTGGAAAGCCGTATCTTTGAGATAGAGTTGGCTCAGCGCATCGTCGCTTATGTCGTAGAAATTTTCCAAGGAGTTGAAAAGTTGAAAGTTGAGGGTTGAGAGTTGAAAGTTGAGGGTTAGACGTGAAGGAATAATTGCCATTTATATGCTAAGTCATTCAACTCTCAACTTTCAACCCTAATTCAATTGATGAACGAGTCTTTGAAACCGAGGAAGTAGAGCACTCCGTCGAGGCCGATGGTCGAGATTGACTGGTCGGCGGTGGCCTTCACCTTCGGTTTGGCGTGGAAGGCGATGCCCAGGCCGGCGGTGGCGAGCATCGGGAGGTCGTTGGCTCCGTCGCCCACGGCTATGGTCTGTGCGATGTTGACG
>CAMWXQ010000014.1 GCA_947178235.1 uncultured Muribaculaceae bacterium | reverse complement strand
TTTTTGACTGTGCCATAAAAAGAAAGAGACCGCCTAAACTTGTTAGACAGCCTCTTTTGGGGTATTCTCGTATAAAGTCACCTTTGCAAAATTACCCCCAAGGCTCGGTATGGTGCCGGGCCTTGGGGGTATAATGTATGTTATTATAGGTCGGGGATCAGAGGTCTTCTTCGATGGAGAAGTCGTCGGGGAGGGGGAGGAGGCCGTCTTCGAGGTCTGGGATGGCGGCGATGTCTGCGGCGTCGTCATCTGCGGCGGCTTTGGGGCCTTTCTTCGATGCGGGGGCTGCGGGGGCAGGAGCTGCCGCAGCGCGGCGGGCGGGTGCCTTGGCGGAGGACTGAGCGTTGAGGGCTTCCATGATCTTGGCGGTGATCTCTTCGGCGAGTTCGGGGTTGTCGATCATGACGCGCTTGGCTGCGTCGCGGCCCTGGGCTATCTTCGAGTCGCCGTAGGAGAACCATGAGCCGGATTTCTTGATGATGCCGAGGTTGACGCCGAGGTCGATGATCTCGCCGCTGCGCGAGATGCCTTCGCCGAACATGATGTCGAATTCGGCGCGCTTGAAGGGGGGCGCAACCTTGTTCTTCACGACCTTGACCTTGGTGAGGCGGCCGAGTACGTCGTCGCCGTCCTTGATCGAGGTCGAGGAGCGGATGTCGATGCGGACCGAGGAGTAGAATTTGAGGGCGTTGCCGCCGGTGGTGGTCTCGGAGGGGCCGAACATGACGCCGATCTTCTCGCGGAGCTGGTTGATGAAGATGCAGCATGTGTTGGTGCGCGATATGGTGCCTGTGAGCTTGCGCATGGCCTGGCTCATGAGGCGTGCCTGTACGCCGACGTTCTTGTCGCCCATGTCGCCTTCGATTTCGCTCTTGGGTGTGAGGGCGGCGACGGAGTCGACGACGAGGATGTCGATGGCCGAGGAGCGGATGAGCTGTTCGGCGATTTCGAGGGCTTGCTCGCCGTTGTCGGGCTGGGCTATGAAGAGGTTGTTCACGTCCACGCCGAGCTGCTCGGCATAGAAGCGGTCGAAGGCGTGTTCGGCGTCGATGATGGCGGCGATGCCTCCCTTCTTCTGGGCTTCGGCGATGGCGTGGATGGCGAGGGTTGTCTTACCCGAGGATTCGGGACCGAAGATCTCGATGATTCGGCCGCGGGGATAGCCTCCGACGCCGAGGGCGTAGTCGAGGCCGATGGAGCCGGTCGGGATGACGTCGACGTCCTCGACGCTGTCGTCGCCGAGTTTCATGACGGCGCCGCGCCCATAGTTCTTCTCTATGTTGCCGAGGGCCTGGGCCAGGGCGTTGAGCTTGGCCTGTGCGGCGTCGTTGGGGCGTGCCGCAGCCGCTTTGGTCGTTTCTTTCTTTGCCATAGGGGGTGGGTATGTTGTTTTTGTTATTTTTCTGATTTACATTGCAAATTTAGTGCCAATCATGTGCAATACATTTGCCCACGGCACTTAAAATTGCTTAAATGGCGGTGATATTCTCTGCTAAGGTAGTGATTTCTGGGGAGAATAGCAAGCATTTCAGTGTTTTCCGCCAAATTTTATGGGGGTGGTTGAACTTTATGGGCGTGGGGGCGTTGTATTAGTACATAGCAAGATAACTTTTTCCATTGCAAGAAATGTGATAATGATTGGTTTATTATTGAGCGGGAAGACGATGTGACATCGTTTTCCCGCTTGAATTTTGTGGGGTAGGACTAATTGGACCAATTAGACTAATTGGACTGATTAGATATTTTTTCAGCTAAATACTTTATGTGGTCGGGGGTTGTGCCGCAGCAGCCTCCGAGGATGCTGAGTGTGCCGTCGTGGACGAGGGGGAGCAGTGGGTCGGCAAATTCGGCGGGGCCGAGGGTGTGTCCGGGCATACCTGCGTTGGGGTGGCAGGAGAGGGGGAGGTGTGTCAGCGCGGCGAGGCGGCGTAGGTACCGTGCGGTCTCCTCGGGGCCGTAGGAGCAGTTGAGCCCAACTGACCATGCGCCACACTCTTCGGCCGCGGCTACGAGCTCTTCGAGGCTCTCGCCCGAGGGGAGTCTGCCGTCAGTGCCGAGGGTTGCGGAGATCATGACCGGGAGCCTCTCGGAGGCGGCTCCGAGGGCACGTATGGGCTCGGTGGAGGTGAGTGTTTCGAGCAAGAGCAGGTCCACGCCTGCGTCGGCGAGGATGCGGGCCTTCTGCCTCAGTGTGCCCCCCTCTGCGGTGGGGCCGATGCTCCCCGCGACGAGTATACGCGTGGGTGCGTCGTCGGCCTCGGTGCGTGCTATGCGCACACCGGCGCGTATGGTGGCAGGGTCGGCGGTGAGGAATGTGTTGGTCGTGATGATGCCGGCCCCGGCCTCGATGTAGCCGTGGTGTACGGATGCGACGAGACCGGGGTCGGTGAGGTTGAGTATGTCGGGAGGGGCGGCGAACCCGCGTGAGGCCACGAGGGTGCCGATGGCTCCGTCGAGCAGAATCATTCGATTACGGGCGGGGTGATGGGGAGCAGGGGCATGATGTGGTAGGCGATGAAGCGTGTGAGCTCCCTCGCGGCCTGGGCCGACTGTGCGGCCGATGGGTGACGGTCGGCGCCGTAGCCGAGCGAGCCGTCCTGCGGGGTGAGGTCGAGGCGGTAGACATCGGCATGGTGGCCGGCCACGCGGTCGAGGACGGCGCGGGCATCTTCGAGGGCCTGTCCGCCGAGCATGGGCCCGGTGATGAGGACGAGCTTGGCGCCGGGGTTTAGGCTGCGGACACGTTCGGTGAAGTCGGTCAGCGCTTTCTCGAAGAGGGCTATGTCATAGTTGTCGCACGAGAGGTCGTTGGTGCCCACGTTGATGCAGACGATGTCCGGCTGCCACGAGTCGAAGTCCCATGGCGTAGTCGGGTCGTAGACCATCGTCCGCTCGTATTCGAGCGGGAGGAGTTCGGTCTCGCTGCCCGAGCGGGGGCCGTTGTAGCATCGGTAGACACCCATGCCCGAGCGGGCGACGACGTGGGCCTCGGCTTTGAGCGCCTCGGCGGCCAGGAATGGGTAGGCGAGCGGGTGGTTCTCGGTGTCGTACGAGAATCGCACCGACCCGTCCTCGGCCTCGGTGCCGTAGCCGCAGGTGATCGAATTGCCGATGAATTCGATGCGTAGCGTCGGTCGCGCGGGGGGAGTGAGGAAGCTGTCGGCCTCGAAGCCCTTGACTTCGGGCTTGAACTCGTATCCCTCGACGGCATATATGATGCGGGCCTCGTGGATGGTGTCGGCGAGGTTGTCGGCTATGGTCAGCCTCTCTGTCTCCGGGCCGGCGAAGAGCTTGTGCATGGGCACGGTGTCGACCTCGACCATCCAGTAGCCGCTCGCGGGGGATGTCTCCATCACAAGCGAGGGGCCAGCGAAGCGGACGCGGGCCGAGACGCCGGGATAGTTGAAGCGCACCGTTCCCTCGGGGGTGACGGCGGTGCGTCCGGTCCAGAGTATGGCCGAGTCCGCCGCGCAGACCGTGCGGGCCTGTGCAGGGAGGGCGGCGATGAGGCAGAGCAGGGGGAGAATCAGTCGGAACATGGGCGGGTGGCTCAGTCGATGGTCCAGGTGTTGCCGGCGAGTACCATGTCGCGCAGGGACGTGAAGCCCTTGCGGCCGCGGATGTCGGCGATCTGGGCGTCGATCTCCTCGTTGTAGACGGGAGCGTCGACGTCGCGGATGACGCCGAGGGCCAGGGGGAGCTCCTTCCCGTCCATCATGGCGAGTTGCTGGTGGAGGAAGTTCGAGGGGGTGTGGGCGTCATGCACGAGCACGTCGTCCATCGTGTATCCGTCCTCGCCGACGGTCACGGCTTTGAGCAGGAAGCCGTCGCGTACGAGACCCTTCTCGTTGTTCTTGCCGAAGAGCATCTTCTGGCCGTGGCGCAGGAGTATCGTGCGGTCGGCGCGCACCTCGCGGTCGGTGATGGGGTTGTGGATGCCGTTGTTGAAGATGACGCAGTTCTGCAACACCTCGACCACCGACGTGCCCTTGTGTGTGGCGGCGGCCACGAGTACCTCCTCGGTGGTGGCGAGCTCGACGTCGATGGAGCGGGCGAAGAAGTTGCCGCGGGCACCGAACACGAGCTCGGCGGGGATGAAGGGGTCCTCGGTCGTGCCGTAGGGTGAGGACTTAGAGACGAATCCGCGGGCCGATGTGGGCGAGTACTGTCCCTTGGTGAGGCCGTAGATCTTGTTGTTGAAGAGGAGCATGTTGATGTCCACGTTGCGGCGGACGGCGTGGATAAAGTGGTTGCCGCCGATGGCGAGGCCGTCGCCGTCGCCCGAGATCTGCCATACGGTCATGTCGGGGCGGGCAACCTTGAATCCCGTGGCGATGGCCGCGGCGCGTCCGTGGATGGTGTGGAATCCGTAGGTGGCCATGTAGTAAGGGAGGCGCGAGCTGCAACCGATGCCCGAGATGACGGCGGTCTGCGAGGGGGGCACGCCCAGACGGGCCATAGCCTTGTGCAGGGAGTTGAGGATGGCGTGGTCGCCACAGCCGGGACACCAGCGCACAGGCTGGGGGTTCTTGTAGTCCGCGGGCTTGAAGGTCATATTGTTGTCCATGAGTGGGGATGCTGAGAGTGGGGGGTTAGAGGAGTTCCTTGACTTTGGCCACCACCTCGCCCACGAGGAACGGCTGGCCCTGAACCTTGTTTATACGCTTGATTTCGAGCTCGGGGAACTTGCTTTGGAGATAGTCGGCGAACATCCCGGAGTTGAGCTCGGCCACGATGACGCGCTTGAAGCGCGAGAGCACCTCGCGTGTGTTGCGGGGCAGGGGGTTGATATAGTTGAAGTGAGCGAATGCCACGGGGCGTCCCTCCTTGGCGAGCTCCTGTGCGGCTGTGCGCAGGTGGCCGTATGTGCCGCCCCAGCCCACGAGGATGGTATCCGCGTCGGGGCAGTCGTAGAGTTTCAGCTCGGGGATGTCGTATGCGACCATCTCGACCTTGCGGCGACGGGCCTCGACCATGCGCTCATGGTTGGCGGGGTCGATGGAGATGGCGCCGGTCTCGAAGTCCTTTTCGAGGCCGCCGAGGCGGTGTTCGGCGCCTGGAGTGCCGGGGATGCCCCACTGGCGTACCATGGTCTCGGGGTCGCGGTCATAGGGCTTGTATCCCTCGCCACCCTCGTACACGGGAGCCTTGATGACGGGGAGCTCGTCGGCCTCGGGTACGCGCCATGCGCTCGAACCATTGCCGATGAATGCATCGCTGAGCAGAATCACGGGGGTCATGTGTTCGAGGGCGATGCGCGATGCCTCGAAAGCCATCGTGAAGCAGTCGGTAGGGGTCGAGGGAGCGACGACGACCACGGGGCTCTCGCCGTTGCGGCCATAGAGGGCCTGCATGAGGTCGGTCTGCTCGGTCTTGGTGGGGAGGCCGGTCGAGGGGCCGCCGCGCTGCACGTCGACCACCACGAGGGGGAGTTCGGCCATAACGGCGAGGCCGATGCCCTCGCTTTTGAGGGCGAGGCCGGGGCCCGATGTCGAGGTGACGGCGAGGTCGCCGGCATAGGATGCGCCGATGGCCGAGCATACGCCCGCGATCTCGTCCTCCATCTGGAGGGCTTTCACGCCGAGGTCCTTGCGCTTGGCGAGCTCGTGGAGGATGTCGGTGGCGGGGGTGATGGGATAGCTGCCGAGGAAGAGGGGACGGCCCGAGCGCTCGGAGGCGGCTATGAAGCCCCATGCCGTAGCGGTGTTGCCGTTGATGTCGGTGTAGACGCCGGGGACAGGCTCGCCGCTCTCGATGCGGTATGTCGAGACAGAGGCATGGATGTTGTGGCCGTAGTCATATCCGGCTTGCAGGACCTTCGAGTTGGCCTCGAAGACGGCGGGTTTCTTGGCGAACTTCCCGCGCAGCATATTGACGGCGGCTTCGAGGGGGCGGTCGAAGAGCCAGCACACGAGGCCGAGGGCAAAGATGTTGCGGCATTTGAGGATGCTCTTATTGTCCATCCCCGAGTCGGCCAGTGCGGCCTTGGTGAGGGTGGTGACGGGCACCTCGACGATCTGCGCGTCGAGGCCGAGCTCCTTGAACGGCTCGTCGGTGGCGAAGAGCGCCTTGCGCAGGTCGGCCTCCTTGAACGAGTCTATGTCGACGATGGCCACTCCGCCGGGGCGCAGGGCCTTCGCATTCTGTTTGAGCGCGGCGGGGTTCATGGCCACGAGCACGTCGCAGAGGTCGCCGGGGGTGTGGACGTCGGCGCCGACGCTCACCTGGAAGCCCGAGACACCGCTGAGCGAGCCCTGGGGGGCGCGTACCTCGGCGGGATAGTCGGGGAATGTAGAGACTTTGTTACCAAGTCCGGCCGAGACATTGGTGAAAATGTTGCCGGCGAGCTGCATACCGTCGCCGGAGTCGCCCGAGAAGCGGACAACCACCTTGTCGAGGGTCTTGACTTCTGTCTTGTCAGTCATGATTGTGTCTGATATGGTATATGTAGGGTTATGATTATTGTTCAATCGGGGTCGAAGGCGAGCGGCTTGGCCGTATGGGCGAGGGTCTCGACACGCCACCCGAGCGAGCGGCCCGCCAGGGGGGTCCATCCGCACTTGCTCACGACCTCGGCGTCGGTCACCCTGTGGCCCGGGAGGGGGAGGCGGGTGGCCAGGACGAGGTCGGCGAAGTATCCGCGCCGCAGGAATCCCCTGCGCGCCACCCCGAAGATCCGGGCCGGGGCGTGGCACATCAGCTCGACGACGCGGGCTGGTGTCAGCGCCTCCTCCCCCTCGGGGTCGGAGTCGATGAGGTCGAGCATGGCGGGGAGTGAGAACTGTACCATCGGCATCCCCGAGGCCGCGGTGAGGGCGTCACCCTCCTTGTGGGCGGGCAGGTGCGGGGCGTGGTCGGTGGCTATGGTGTCGATGGCGCCGCCGGGGCGCAGGGCGCGGATGAGGGCGATGCGGTCCGAGGCATCCTTGACGGCGGGGTTGCACTTGACCCTCGCGCCGAGCGTGAGCAGGTCGGTGCGGTCGAAGAGCAGGTACTGGGGGCAGGTCTCGGCGGTGACGCGGACGCCGCGCGCCTTGGCCTCGGCGATGAGGCGCAGCTCCTCGGCCGTGGATATGTGGCATATATGTATGCGGGTGCCGTATCGCTCGGCCAGGGCTATGGCGTGGCGCGTGGCGGCGATGCAGGCCTCGCGCGGGCGTACGTCGGGGTGCAGGTCGAGGGGTATCCCCTCGGGATACTCGGCCATGAGCCTCTCGCGGGCGGCGGCCACGGTGGCCTCGTCCTCGGCGTGGATGGCGATGACGGCGGGCGCGGACTCGAAGAGGGGCCCGAGCACGTCATCGCCCGTCACGAGCATCCCCCCTGTGGATGAGCCCATGAAGAGCTTGATGCCCGGGACACGGGTATAGTCGGCGGCGAGCAGGGCGTCGAGGTTCGACGATGTGGCGCCGATGAAGAATGCGTAGTTGACGGCCGATGTCCCGGCGGCGCGCTCCATCTTTGCCTGCCAGTCGGCCACGGTGACGGTGGCGGGGCGGGTATTGGGCATGTCGAAGAAGGATGTGACACCCCCCGCGAGGGCCGCGCGGCTCTCCGAGGCGATGTCGGCCTTGTCGGTCATCCCCGGCTCGCGGAAGTGGACATGGGTGTCGATGACGCCCGGCATCAGAAGACCGCCGCCACAGTCGGTTGCCGCTATGGCGGGTTCGGCGAGGAGGGCAGTGAGCCTATCCTCCCACCCCTCGGCGGTATCTGTATAGAGTATATACTCCCCCGCGGTCACGAGGTAGCCGCGGAGTTCGGTGCCCTCGTTCACGAGGACGCAGTTGTGGTAGACGTGCTTCTCCATCATTTCTTCTTCGAATGGTCGGGATAGCGGGTCCAGATGCTGCTCCATTTGAGGCGCATCACCCCGAAGAGCCCTTCGCTGAAAATCCCCGAGCTCATCTTGGATGTGCCCAGGACGCGGTTGACGAAGATGATGGGCACCTCCACGATCTTGAAGCCATACTTGTAGGCGAGGAACTTCATCTCGATCTGGAAGGCATACCCCTTGAAGCGTATGCGGTCGAGGGGGAGCGCTTCGAGGACACGGCGGCGGTAGCATACGAATCCGGCCGTCGAGTCGTTGACGGGCATCCCGGTGACGATGCGGACATAGCGCGAGGCGTAGAAGGACATCAGCACGCGGCCCATAGGCCAGTTGACGACATTGACGCCGGTGACGTAGCGCGAGCCGATGGCGACGTCGGCCTCCTCGGGCCCGAGGCAAGCCTCGCGCAGCCGCGGCAGGTCGGCGGGGTTGTGCGAGAAGTCGGCATCCATCTCGCAGACACACTCATAGTCGTGTCCGAGAGCCCACTTGAATCCCGCGATATAGGCGGTGCCGAGGCCGAGTTTGCCCTTGCGTTCGAGCAGGTTGACACGGCCCTCCTCATAGGCGGGTAGCGCCTTGACGATGGCGGCGGTGCCGTCGGGCGAGTTGTCGTCGATGACGAGTATGTCGAACTTAGGCCCGAGTTCGAGGACGGCCTTTATGATGGCCTCGATGTTCTCCTTCTCGTTGTAAGTCGGTATGATGACGAGCGTATCCGCCCGCTCCTGTGTCGGGGTAGTCTGCATCAGCGGTCGAGTCTAATGGATTTCAATCTGCAAAGATACTAAATAGAGTTGAAAGTTGAGGGTTGAAAGATGAAAAAATCATGCAGTCTTCCAGTTGGGTATATTTTACGTTGAGCGGTTGGTCCTATCTTTGCGACTGTATAATGAGGTGCACATTGTATCAGTTAATATTACCAACAACGTGCCGTCAAAATCTGACCTTTACGTTATATCTTTGGTGATTCTCCCAGCTGCAAATCAAATGCGTATCAAACACCGCGTGGTCACTTAATGTGAAGCTCGACAGATGAGTGTAGAAAAAGAAAAGTGCTCCGTATGAAGCGAGATAAGAAATGGTAAGAGTTATGGATTGGTAAATCTCCTTCAAAGTGCATAGGGAATGTAAAAGTCCTTATACAGGCGAAATGTCGTCAATGCCAGAGCGACGGTTCAAATACAACAAGCCTCCTCGGTTTTCCCTATTTCTTCATCAATTCCGATTCCATCGTAGATATATTTAGATTCGAAAAATATACAGGAGTACTTCTTCGTCGACAAAAGGCCACTATAAATAAGAAAGATAAAAGTGTATAAACTCACTTTCTCTTTTATTTCAGACGAATTTGGAGATTGAGTTTGAAATATACTTTGCCGTCTTCTTCACGGTAGAGCGAGGCGTATCCGTGTCGTCGAGTTTTGCCGCGTTCGAGATATGCGTTCTTGAAAAGGAAGCCCTCGAAACGGTTCTGATCGTAGAAGTGATAGCAGAGGATTTCACCGTCTTTCTTCACAACAAGGTAGCCACCGTTAGCATCGTATTTGCCGCTCCATTTCTTGGAGGGCATCATACCAAGTGCAGCTGATGTGAGAAGTTTCTTCAATTTGAAGGTGTAAACTTCGACCGCATCGGCTTTATCGAAACCGAGAGGGTTTGACTGAGCAAGTGCGTCTGTAAGTTCATTGAACATCCGCGCACCAGTATTGAATTGCTCAATCAGAAGTTGAGCAATGGTTGCACCGAGTCCGAGATCAATCATGTCAAGATTTCGTCGGAAGGTGTTGTTGTCAACTTTTTCAAAAACGAGTTTGCCTCCTTTTCGTTCAATCGCTCCAATACGATCAATGATTTTGGTGCGAGTTTCAATAGCATTGATGCGTTCAATTTCTTTGTCTGAGAAGTCGCAACCCTCAATTCGATATACGAAGTTAGTTGCGCCACTGGCATTAAGCAAAGTGGAATCTCCGCCCAACTGCGACTTTATGCTGAACCCCATATCGTTGTTCATTTTTGTGCGTTGATCGTGGAGGACGATGTGAATATCGGTTTTGTCAGAAGAACTTGCTTTGAGCGATGTGCAATAAATCCTGTCCATGAAAGCTTGTGTGCGAGCCACAGGAAAAGACCGAGATCCAGCAGGTTTCTCGTTAATCGCTTTCAATAAAGCCTCAGCCTCAGAAAGGAATTTTGAAGCCGGAAGACGAAGCAGTTCATCTCCGTCAGCAGTTGTGACAACAATGTCCGCACTTTCGACTTTGTAATCATAAATACTTTCTTTCTCGGAGCGAATAATCATAATGATAGGATAGACCAAATTCTTGATCTTTTCAAGATTCTCGTCGCCTGCATATACTTTACCCTCTCCAAGAAGTTTTAGCAAAGTGTAAATTTCGCTCCACTCGCCGACATTGCCGTTTATTTCTTTGTATTCGCTCATAACAAAAGGATCTTTTTGTCAGATAAAACATTAAGCAACTGTTGAGCGGTAGCTTGGATTGCCGGCACGGCAACAGAGTTACCAAACTGCTTGTATGCCGAAGCGTCAGCAACCGGAATTTGGAATACCGGCGAGCCGTCACCATTGTCATAAACCGGGTAGCCTTGTAAGGCACCCCATTCCCGTGGAGTCATACGTCGCCAACCATCCTTATTGTATTCGCCCTTGATGCGCGTTGTCGGTGTGAGGTCGGTTTGGCGAGTGTCGATGACGATATTTCGCTCCCGACCCATGCCACCGACTACGATGGCATTTGCAACTTCGTCATCGCCGACAATGGCATAACCGAAGCCGTTACCCTTGCTTTCATGGCGAGCTTTATGGCGTACAAGGGTGTCAACGTAGGTTGTAGATAAATAATATTTTGCAGGAACAGGATTTTTCTCGCGAATGTCTATAAAGTGCTTGGTAACTTCCGTTTGTTCGGGATATGTAAAGTCTTCTGGTTTAATGCCAAGGTCTTTTCGGAATCCGACAATATAGATGCGCTCGCGGTGTTGGGGTACACCGAAATACATAGCATTTACAATCTGAGGCGGAACGACTGTATAGCCTATTTCATCGAGCGTATTGATAATAGTCTTCAATGTCTTACCCTTATCATGAATGGCGAGGCCTTTCACATTTTCAAGGAAGAAAGCTTTGGGTTGTTTACGTCTAAGAATTTCTGCGACATCGAAAAATAAAGTTCCACGGGTTTCCTCAAATCCCAGGCGTTTACCAGCAAGTGAGAACGCTTGGCAAGGAAAGCCTGCGCAAAGAATGTCGAAGTTGTCGGGAATATACTGCTTGGTATATTCCGTGGTTATATCTCCAAATGGCACTTCACCATAATTTGCGAAATACGTTTTTTGAGCCTGTGCATCCCACTCGGATGAAAATACACATTGACCTCCGAGATTTTGAAAAGCCATACGGAAACCGCCTATTCCTGCGAAAAGGTCAATAAAAGTAAACTTGGGATCCTTTGGGCCTGGGAAAGGCACATTGTTCAGATCGTCAAAAAGAGAACGCTGAAATGGACTCATAGGCTCGCAAGCTATTGAGCAATCAATATCGACCTTACTCGGTAAAGTTGAATTAGTCCATGCATCAATAAGTTCATTGGCTTTCGACTGATATATCTCTCCGTGCTTTTTGCCTCTTAGCATAAGCGCATGAGTGACGATGGCGAGTTGTGCAGGGAAAGGAATAACCATAGGGTCGCCATTCTCGTCGACTCTATCATAGCAGGTACGCTTGTCATAGATTTGTACGGGACCTGCTTTTTTATATCCCATATCCATAAGCGTAAATGTCAGTCTATTTTTGCTCATTATGAAGTTCCGTTATCAGATCTTGAAGTTTATAGTCTATTGCCTTATATTTCAACTGGTACTGCCATAGATAAATCTCCCACCTTGATTGTTTGAGCTTGGAATAAGTTCGTTTTGTTTATCCCGCTTGTTTTAGGATAGTGGCGTATTTACATGTTACAAAGTTACTAAAAAAATCCGAGACTTTGAGCTCGGATATAAAATTAGTGTGCACCGCTCCTAACTTTTCCTTCAAGTACAAGGTTTGCGGTCGATGAACGATACCTTAGTTGGCAATATGGGAGGATTACTTC
>CAMWXQ010000013.1 GCA_947178235.1 uncultured Muribaculaceae bacterium | reverse complement strand
AACCGCCCCCGCATCAAGATCAAACACAAGTCCTCCAAGAGTAGGGACGCACGGCTCGTGCGTCCGCAACGCAAATGTATGTGAAGCAAAGGTTTACGCCCATGGAGGCGCGGAGCGCCGTGTGTATAAGCAAACCCCGTTTGGAGCGCAGCGGAAAGCGGGGATGCGTGCCGGGACGGAGCCCAAATACAAACAACCATGCTATCCAAGCTCGGCGAGCTGATTATATGGTAGTCAAGTTGTTACCATCAAAACAGCTCTCCGAGCCTCAGCTATAAGTTGATTTGACTCTCCCCACCCTCCGCTTCGCTTCTGGTGGGGTTACTCACGATCACGGCGCTCCGCGCCTCCGTGGATGAGTAATGAGTGAATTTTCTGTCACAAAATTTCTATATATGAGAATTTTATACTATGTTTGTAGTGCTGTAAGAGACAATATTATTCGGAGACAACAACAATGAAATTCTATACCCACGAAGAGATGCTCGATAGGCATATCGGGAAAAAAGGAACATTCGAACGCGATAATTTTGACGCTGAGGTCGAGGCCGCGCTCATCGGTGCGACAATCAAGGAGGCCCGAACTTGGGCTTAAACCCATTGTGCTTGGCGCATTGCATTGAACTTATTCCAATAATACGATAAAGAGGATGCCTCGCATGGATTGTGCAATCTATGCGATGCATTAATTTTATCCGTCTGTGCGGGCGCAATGTATTGCGCCCCTACCGCTGCAAAATTCCAAATTCCCCACTCAAAATTCAAAATTCCCTCTCAGTTTCCGACGAGGAGGCCGTCTTCGAAGCGGAGGTAGCGGCCGTTGTCGTAGGTCCAGGTCTCGCGGAGGTAGCTGCCGTTGTGGCCGCGTAGGACCTCTTTGGGGGCGCCGAGGGCAAGGCGGCATTCGAGGGTCGACATCCCCGGGCGGACGCGCCCGAGGGTGATGAGTTCCCAGTGTTCGTCGCTGATGTTGGGGTATTTGAGTCTCGGGTCGGCCACGGCGAATATGTCCGAGAAGGTCCTCGGGGCGGTGTCCTTGGCCCCGGGGTGCATGAATATCCTCCCGCCCGTTCCGCGGTCGTCGGTGAAGGCCACTTTGAGGGGGAAGAGGAGATTGCCGGGCGAGACGGAGTCGACCGTGACGGGCACAAACTTGCGCCCCCGTACGGGTGTGTCCCTGTCGTCGCGCCATACGGAGGTGAGGATATACAGGCGCCGTCCCCTCAATATTTTGTCAACCTCGCGCGCGACCTCGGGTTGGAGCGTGAAGGGTACCGAGAGGGGTCCCGACTGCATGATGGCCGAGGCGGGGCGGTTGATGCGGTAGAGGTAGTCGCGCGTGCCTCCCGGGGTACCGAACACGAGGTCGGTGACCCCCGTGCCGGTCACTCCCGACGACTCGCGGAGCCCGCGGTAGAGGAGGGTGTGGCCGTCGAGGGCCTCACCCTCCTCGGGGGTGATGTCGAAGATGAGGGCTATGCGCGGGTCGGTGACGGTCAGCTCCTTGCCCGGCTTCCACTCGCCCAGGGGGGCGTCGCCGAAGTGCGCGAGCAGCGTGTCCTCGCTCGTGGCGGGGGGTACCTCCCTGCGCACCTCGGCCGAGGTGATCGGAGGGGTCGACTCCACGCCTGTGAAGAAGCATCCCGTCATCCCGAGCGAGAGCGGGGCGAGAATGAGGAGGAGAGGGCGCGAGCGCATGTCAGTCCGCAAACTTGGGCTCGATGCCGAGGTTGTGGAACATGAACGAGTAGATGTCCGTGTACTCGTCGATGACCTTGGCGACAGGCTTGCCCGCGCCGTGGCCCGCCTTCGAGTCGATGCGGATCAGCTTCGGAGCGTCCCCTGTGTCGGCGGCCTGGAGCGCGGCGGCGTACTTGAACGAGTGTGCGGGCACGACGCGGTCGTCGTGGTCAGCCGTGGTGACCATGATGGCGGGGTAGGGGGTACCGTCGTTGCGGATGGTGTGCAGGGGCGAGTAGCCGAGCAGGTACCGGGCCATCTCGGGCGAGTCGGCCGATGTGCCGTAGTCCGAAGCCCAGTTCCAGCCGATGGTGAATAGGTGGTAGCGCATCATGTCCATGACGCCCACGCGGGGGAATGCGACCTTGAAGAGGTCGGGGCGCATATTGACGGTGGCGCCGACGAGCAGGCCGCCGTTGCTGCCACCCTCGATGGTGATGAGGTCGGGGTTGGTGTAGTCCTCACGGATGAGGTACTCGGCGGCGGCGATGAAGTCGTTGAATACGTTGAGCTTATTCATCTTGGTGCCTGCCTGGTGCCACTCCTCGCCATACTCCGAGCCGCCGCGCAGATTGGCTTGCGCATAGATGACGCCATTGTCGAGCATGAACATGCGGTAGGGGGAGAAGCTCGGCGTGAGCGAGATGTTGAAGCCTCCGTAGCCATAGAGGTACACGGGATTCTTCCCGTCACGTTTGAGCCCCTTCTTGTAGGTGAGGAACATCGGTATCTCCGTGCCGTCGGCCGAGGGATAGAAGACCTGCTCGGTGACATACTCCGAGAGGTCGACACCCTTGACCTCGGGGGCGAACACCTCGGTGCTCTCCCCTGTCTTCGGGTCGTACGAGTATATTACCGACGGGGAGGTGAACGACGTGAAGGCGTAGAAGACATCCTCCGGGTGCTTGCGGTCGATGGAGAGCCCCACGGTGCCGTAGCCCGGGAGCTTCACGTCGCTCTTCTTGGATCCGTCCATGGCGTAGACCTCTACCTGCGAGGCGGCGTCCTTCTCGTATGTGAGCCACAGGTCATCGCCGCTGAAAGCCACCCCTGTCAGCACACCCTCGGCCTCGGGGATGAGCTCCTTCCAGTGGTCGCGGCCCGGATTCGAGAGGTCGGCGGTCATCACGCGACCCTTCGGGGCCCCGTAGGTGGTGAAGATATAGATCTTGCCGCCGATGACGTCGACGACCGAGGTGTTGTAGTCCTGGTCGGGGGCCACGTCGGTCCACACGCCGTCGCGGCGAACCTTCACGGCCTCGCCCACGCCCTGGCCGCCGATGTAGACGAAGGTCACGGGGTCAGTCTCGGCCACCTGTGCGGTGTGGAAGTGCAGCGGCGACTTCGGATCGCTGAACACGATCGTGTCGTCGCTCTGGGGTGTCCCGAGCTTATGGTAGTAGACAATGTGGTTCTCGTTGGCCTGCGAGTTCTCCTTGCCGGCCTCGGGGCGGGGATAGGCGCTGTAATAGAATCCGTCGCCGTCCCATACGGCGCCCGTGAACTTGGCCCACTCGATATGGTCGGGGATGAGCTTCCCGGTGGCCGTATCCATCACATAGATCTCGGTCCAGTCCGAGCCCGAGCGCGAGATGGTGTATGCCGTGTACTTGCCGTCCTTAGACTGCGAGATGCCCGTGAGTGCCACGGTGCCGTCGCTGCTGAGGGTGTTCGGGTCGAGGAACACCTCGCGCCCCTCGCCCGCGGGATTGTCGGCGCGGAAGATGACCGACTGGTTGCGCAGGCCGTCATTCTCCGAGAAGTACCAGAGTCCGTCGTTCCCCTTCCAGGGCAGACCGCGCTTCACATAGTCGCTTAGGGCAGTCAGCTCCTTGCGGATCTTCGAGCGGTAGGGGATCTGCGCGAGATACTCCTGGGTTAGGGCGTTCTCGGCCTCGACCCACGCGGCCGTGACGGCGGCGGTGTCGTTCTCGAGGGGGCGGTATGGGTCGGCGACCTCCATCCCGAAGATGGTGTCGACCGTATTGTCCTGCGGCGCCTCGGGATAGTCGAGGCGGGCGGCGTGGCGGGAGCATCCCGCGATGGAGGCGGTGAGCATGAGTGTTCCGAGGGTTGCGAGTTGGGTTTTGCGCATTGTCTTAGCTTTGGTTTTCGTGCGGTTGGGGTTTATGACACTGCAAAGATACGGAAAATAGAGCGGATTCCGGCGATTTCTGCCGCGGTTTTGGGCGTATGTTTAGGATATTTAGTAATTTTGCACTCCCTTTCCTCCCCTCTTTCAACTTTCAACTCCCAACTTTCAACAATGAATTACGTCATACTCGCCGCCGGCCTCGGCTCGCGCTTCTCCAAGGAGGGCATCGACACCCCCAAACCCCTCGTCCCCCTCATGGGCCAGCCCATGATCGGCCGCCTCATCCGTGTGCTCATCGCCCGCGGCGGATGTGAGGAGATACACATCGTCGCCAATCCCCGCATGGAGGGATTCGTCGAATACCTCGAAGAGCTCAAGGCCCAGGGCGCGCCCCTCGTCATCAAGCCCTACATGTCGGACAACTCCTACTCCTCGCTCCGCGTCGGCGCCGAGGGCATCGACGGCAAGTTCATAGCCATGACCGTCGACGCCATCTTCCCCAACAGCGAGTTCGAGCAGTTCAAGGAGGTCGTCGAGCGGATGCCCGACGACGAGGTCTGCATGGCCCTCACCCGCTTCATCGACGACGAGAGCCCCCTCTACGCCCGTCTCGCCCCCTCGGGCACCGAGGTCATCGACTACCGCTACGGCGGCGAGCCCTATGCCGAGGGCGCCATCGTCTCGGCCGGCATCTACGGCCTCACCCCCGAGGCCATGAAGGTCGTCGCCGCCCGCGGCCAGGAAGGGTATCCCGAGAGCCTCAGCGACTTCCAGCGCATCCTCGCCGCCGAGACCCCGTTGAAGGTCGTCGTATTCGAGATGACCAAGGCCCTGGACGTCGACTGCAGCCACGACCGCGCCGCCGCCGAAGCCTTCCTCCGCGCCGCCAACGGCGAGATTTAAGTTTAGGTGAGTGCTGCAAAACATCAATGAGTACGGACGCACGGCCCGTGCGTCCGCAACATAGAGGGTGGATAACATCCCATTTTGACACTTTTACGCTGCGGACGCACGGGCCGTGCGTCCCTACTCTGAGGCGTTCTGCAACGCCAAACCAAAGGCCGCAGGCCGATTAAACTTTAAACCCAAGGCGCAAAGCGCCCTAAACCCCTAAACCAAACTCGATACATGTCCACCACAACCTGGCGCCAGGAATACCGCGACTCGCTCAAATCGGCCGACACCGAAGAGCACATCGACCTCGCCTTCTACCGTCCCATCGGCTTCGCCTGGGCCTGCCTCTTCCGCCGCCTCGGCGTCACCCCGAACGCCGTCACCATAGCCTCCATCTTCATCGGCGTCGCCGCCGGCATCTGCTTCTACTACACCGACCTGTGGGTCAATGTCATCGGTATGCTCCTGCTCATGTGGGCCAACTCGTATGACAGCGCCGACGGACAGCTCGCCCGCCTCACCAAACAATACTCCCGCCTGGGCCGCATCCTCGACGGCGTCTCCGGCGACTTCTGGTTCGCCTCCATCTACATCGCCATCTGCCTGCGATCCGTCCACACCGACTACTTCTTCGGCGCCCACCCCTGGGTCATCTGGGCCATGGCCATCCTCGCCGGCGTCTGCCACGCCCGCCAGGCCGCCCTCGCCGACTACTACCGCCAGTTCCACCTCTTCTTCCTCAAAGGTAAGAACGGCAGTGAGCTCGACTCCTCGGCCCCCCTGCGCCGCCAGTACGAGGAGATGACATGGAGCGGCTCCCCCTTCCGCAAGCTCGTCGCCATGGTCTACCTCAACTACACCGAAGGCCAGGAGCGACAGACCCCCGGGATGCAGCGCCTCCGCGCCGAGATAGCCCGCCGATGGCCCGACGGAGGGATGCCCGAAGGATTCCGCCGCGAATTCCTCGACCTCAGCCGCCCCCTCTGCAAGTGGGAGAACTTCATGACCTTCAACTGGCGCACCATCTTCCTCTTCATCACCCTCTTCATCGGGCAGCCCTGGATCTACTTCGCCGTCGAGCTCACCCTCTTCAACATCGTCATGCTCTGGACCCGCCACCGCCACGAACAGCTCTGCGCCACCCTCCTCGCCCGCCTCAACCGAGAGTGACCTCAATATAAATTCCAGTGCAATATCTGTTCCGAATGACCCATATCCTCAATATACCTCATATTTTGAGGTATGGGATAACTCATGTTCATTCGGTCAATGCCAATCCGGACTATGTGCCTATCGGAGACAGTTCCATCATAGCCAAGCGAGCTAATGATATCAAGAAAACAATAGACGGCGAGGTATTTGTAATAGGAGACTATACGCCGTTTTATTTCCATGCACGAATGCCCATGTTGTACAATATACAGCATGGTTATCATGTGCCAAAACGACATCCGAGAGATATTGTCTATATGATTGTAGCTATCTCTTCCATTATAGCAGACGCTGACCGCAAAATCTTGTTTTCAGATGGTCACCCCGTCAGTCCGCTCACACGATTTTATGGAAGGCAACATCTTGCGAACATGGATGTTTTACTGGATAAGGATGCCATAAAGTCTATGAACTGGGGAGATGACCCACAAGTTAAGGCTAAGAAACAGGCAGAATTTCTGATTCTCGGCGATATTCCTCCGGAGCAGATTATCCTTTTGGGCTGCTATGATGAGCAAGCCAAATCACGCTTGACAGAGATGGGTGTCCCGTGCAGGATTGACATTGTCCCCAAAGCATATTATTGAATCCACGAAAACAATATCAGTACCCGTAATCGCGTTATAACTAAAATGATACGCTTCAAAAAAGGTAATATCTTCGATGAGCCGGTGGAGGCCATCGTCAATACCGTCAACCTTGTCGGGGTGATGGGAAAGGGGATCGCCTTGCAGTTCAAGGAGCGTTTCAAGAAGAATTTCAAGCTCTACAAGGATGCCTGCCGAGACCATACCATAGCCATAGGCCGTCCGCTGGTTGTGGAGGAATGGAATGGGAGAGATATACTGGTGATAAATTTCCCAACCAAGATTCATTGGCGCAATCCGTCCGAATACGAGTTCGTGAGCAAGGGTCTCGCGGCTTTGCGCGAGATAATCGAGACACGTCAGATCAAGAGTATCGCTATCCCTCCGCTCGGCGCCGGCAACGGCGGACTGGACTGGGAGAGAGTCAAGCCCATGATCATGCAAAGCCTTTCGGACACCGATTGCGATGTGGTCGTACTTGAACCCGGTGAGAAAGCGGAGAGCGTCAAAAAGAGTGTCCGCCTCACACGGCCTCGTGCACTCCTCTTGTACATGCTTGACCACATTCAGCACGAGGGATATGAAGCAACGGCATTCTCGGCCGTCAAAAGCGTATATTTCATGCAGAAATTCGGTGCTGACGACCTGTTCAAGTTGAAGTTTGTGCCTTATGTATATGGGCCATATTGCGATGCAGTTCGACACGTTCTGCATGGTCTTGATGGTGCCTATGTGTTTGGATTCGCCGATATGACTAAAAAGCCTTTTGAACCGTTCGGCTTGGTCTCCGATCGGTTGTCTGAGGTCAAGAATGTGATTGAGGGTGATGCCGCTCTCAAAGATATTGTCAACCGCACAATGTCGTTTCTCGATGGATATTGGGATGATTTCAGTCTTGAACTCCTGTCTTCGGTAGATTATCTTTTCGTTCAAGATCCGAGTGCTTCACCCGATGAGATTCATAAGAAATTGTGTGCATGGTCCGAGCGTAAAGGACGGTTATTTGCAGACAAACGCCTTGTCGAAGACGCAATATGCCGAGTACGGCCAATAAATTGACTTCCCCCATCCAAACGCCCTGTTTTCGCGGGGCGTTTTGCTTTTTTAATGGATTGGCGGGGAAGGGTGCCGATTTTTTTTGTAACTTTGCACGTTAATAGTTTTTTCTGAACACAGTACCCCTCTCTCCGACCCTGATAAGCCATGTCTACCGAGAAAGAAATAGTGCTGTCGGGCATACGTGCAACCGGCAATCTCCATCTGGGCAACTACTACGGCGCCCTCCGAAACTTCGTCAAGATGCAGGAGGACTATGACTGCAACTACTTCATAGCCGACCTACACGCCCTCACCACAACCCCCGACCCCAAGATGCTGCACGAGAATGTGCGCAACATCCTGGCCGAGTACCTCGCCGCGGGCGTCGACCCCGACAAGGCGACGATCTTCGTGCAGAGCGATGTCCCCGAGGTGTCGGAGATGTACCTGCTCCTCAATATGCACGTCGGCATCGGCGAGCTTCTGCGCACCACATCGTTCAAGGACAAGGCCCGCAAGCAGCTCGGCCTCAACCCCAACGATGACTCGGAGGACATCGAGCGTCAGATCGTCGGCACCGACTCGAACAAGCGCGTCAATGCCGGCCTCCTCACCTACCCCACCCTCATGGCCGTCGACATCCTCATACAGAAGGCCCGCAAGGTGCCCGTGGGCAAGGACCAGGAGCAGCACCTCGAACTGACACGCCGTTTTGCCCGCCGATTCAACTCGTTCTACGGCGTCGACCTCTTCCCCGAGCCCGAGAACTTCAACTTCGGTGCCGCTTCGGTCAAGGTCCCCGGTCTCGACGGCTCGGGCAAGATGGGCAAGAGCGAGGGCAACTGCATCTATCTCGTCGACGACGAGAAGGTCCTGCGCAAGAAGGTGATGCGCGCCGTCACCGACCAGGGTCCCCAGGAGCCCAACAGCCCCGTCTCGCAGCCTGTCGAGAATCTCTTCACCCTCATGGCCCTCACCTCGGGCCCCGAGGTTGTCCAGCAGTACCGCGACGCATACGCCGACTGCTCGATCCGCTACGGCGACCTCAAGAAGCAGCT
This sequence comes from uncultured Muribaculaceae bacterium, assembly GCA_947178235.1. Taxonomy (GTDB): domain Bacteria; phylum Bacteroidota; class Bacteroidia; order Bacteroidales; family Muribaculaceae; genus Duncaniella. The sequence goes on along the minus strand of CAMWXQ010000013.1, from coordinate 3,665 downwards.
CGCCGAGGACATCCTCAAAGTCACCACCCCCATCCGCGAACGCTATCTCGACATCCGCAGCGACGACGCCTACCTCGCCCGCGTGGTGCGGCAGGGCGCCGAGCGTGCCCGCGAGCGCGCCTCGCGCACCCTCGAAGAGGTCCGCAAGGCAATGGGAATCATAAAGTTCTACTGAGATGAAGAAATACAACCTCTACAATAACCTCCTGGGTTGGGTCTGCTTCGTGGTGGCTGCGGTCACCTACCTGCTGACCCTCGAACCCACAGCGAGCTTCTGGGACTGCCCGGAGTTCATCTCGCAGGGCTATAAGCTCGAAGTAGGCCACCCGCCGGGCAACCCCATCTTCATGCTCGCGGCCCGTTTCATGGTCAACTTCGCCTTCGGCGACGTCACCAAGGTCGCCCTCATGGTCAACGCCATGTCGGCCCTCCTCTCGGCGGGCACCATACTGCTCCTCTTCTGGACCATCACCCACCTGGTCAAGAAACTGACAGTCAAGGATGACGCCACCGAGATCGCCCCCGTGAAGATGCTCATCATCTTCGCCTCGGGCCTCTGCGGCGCCCTCGCCTACACGTGGAGCGACACATTCTGGTTCTCGGCTGTCGAGGGCGAGGTGTATGCCTTCTCCTCGTTCTGCACGGCACTGGTATTCTGGCTCATCCTCAAATGGGAGAACCGCGCCACCGAGAACCACAGCGACAAGTATCTCGTGCTCATCGCCTATGTCATAGGCATCTCCATCGCCGTCCACCTGCTCAACCTCCTCTGCATCCCCGCCATCGGCCTCGTCATCTACTACCGCCTGGCCAAGGAGCCGGACGCCAAGGGGTCGCTCATCACGCTCGTGGCCTCGGCTGTGGTCGTGGGACTCATCCTCTACGGCCTCGTGCCCGGATTCATCGAGGTGGCCCAGGACTTCGAGCTCTTCTTTGTCAATACGCTCGGCCTCTCCTTCAACTCGGGTGTGCTCGCCTACGCCATCCTCACCGTGGCCACCTTCATCTGGGCCATCACTGTCCTCTACCGCCAGCGCAGCCTCACGGCTATACGTTGGAGCGTTCTGCTCGCCATCCTCCTCTCGGGCATCCCCTTCATCGGCGACTCGTGGATTGTCCCCGTCGTCATCCTCCTGGCCGTCGCCGGGTACCTGTGGTGTGCCCCGAAGCTCCCCGTGCGCATCCTCAACCTTGTCGTCACGGGCATCTTCGTTATCTTCATCGGCTATTCGAGCTATGCCCTGCTCCTCATCCGCTCCTCGGCCAACCCGCCGATGAATCAGAACTCGCCCGACAACGTCTTCGCGCTCGCGTCCTACCTCAACCGCGAGCAGTACGGCGAGCGTCCCCTCTTCTACGGACAGACAAACAATTCGAGCATCGTCTACCAGGTCAACAGCGACGGCACCACCACCCCCATCTATGACGAGGGAGCCGCCGAGTACGAGAAGACCGTCAAGACCTCGCCCGACCAGCCCGACAGCTATACCGTCACCGGGCATAAGAAGAAGTACAAGATGAACCCCGAGCTCGACATGCTCTTCCCCCGCATCTACTCGGGCGCCCATACGGGCCAGTACTCCGACTGGATCGGCGGCCTGCGCGGCCAGCCCGTACGCGCCACCCAGTATGTCGACGAGGATGGTAATGTACTCCAATATGCCGACCGCATCAAGCCCACCCAGGCCGAGAACCTCCGATTCTTCCTCGTCTACCAGCTCAACCACATGTACTGGCGATACTTCATGTGGAACTTCGCAGGGCGTCAGAACGACATCCAGGGTAACGGCGAGGTCAACCACGGCAACTGGATTTCGGGCCTCCCCTTCATCGACAATCCCCGCCTCGGCGACCAGAGCCTCCTCCCCTATGACGAGGGCGCGGGCAACAAGGGGCACAACGTTTTCTATATGCTCCCCCTCCTGCTCGGCCTCGTCGGCCTCCTGTGGCAGGCCTACGTCTCGCGCCGCGGCATCGAGCAGTTCTGGGTCGTGTTCTTCCTCTTCTTCATGACCGGTATCGCCATCGTCCTCTACCTCAACCAGACCCCCGGGCAGGTGCGCGAGCGCGACTATGCCTTCGCGGGCTCGTTCTACGCCTACGCCATATGGATCGGCATCGGTGTGGCCGCCCTGTGGAACATCGTGGCCTCGATGCTCACCCGCCACGAGCGCTTCGAGGCCTCGCCCATCCCGATGGACGGCTCCAAGCGCGAGCCTCTGCGCTATGACCCCCAGGAGGAGTACGAGCTCCCCTCGACAGAGAGGATGGTGACCACCGTAGCCGCCTGTGTCATCGCCCTGTTCGTCCCCTTGCAGATGGTCTCCCAGACATGGGACGACCACGACCGCTCGGGGCGCTACGTGGCCCGCGACTTCGGCATGAACTACCTCGACTCGGTGGATGAGAACGGCATCATCTTCACCAACGGCGACAACGACACCTTCCCCCTGTGGTATGCCCAGGAGGTCGAAGGGCACCGCACTGACGTACGCGTGGTCAATCTCTCGTACCTCACCACCGACTGGTACGCCAACCAGGTCAAGCACCCCTCCTACGAGGCCAAGGGTATCGAGACCCAGGCCAAGCCCGAGGACTATGCCTACGAGCGCATGAACTTCTCCTACTTCGCCACCGACGCCGACACCACCGCCGTGCCTGTGTCCGTCTCGCTGCGTCAGCTCTACGATCCCTCGTCGAGCCAGAACCAGTGGGGCGCACCGATGATGAAGTTCCCCAACATGTATATCCCCGTCGACATCGACGCCGCCGTCAAGTCGGGTCGCATCACCCCCTCGGAGGCAGCCGTGGCCGACCGCGCCATCGTCGCCAATATGCTCGCCGACCCCGCGTCGAACCAGGGCATGACCCTCAGCCAGGTGCTCTCGCTCGACATGCTCGCCACGAGCGTCAAGAACGGATGGGACCGCCCGATCTACTTCGCGTCGACCGTCCCCACCGACTACTATCTCGGTCTCCAACCCTACATGCGCTCCACAGGCATGGCCTATGAGGTCACACCCGTGTGGAACGAGGAGAACGGCGACCGCGACATCGTGGCCGTGAACACCGACAAGGCGTACCGCAACATCACCGAGAAGTTCCGCTGGGGCGGCCTCGACAAGGTCAAGGACCCCTCCGACATCTATCTCGACGAGACCGTCCGCCGCATGGTCACCTCGACCCGATCCTTCACGATCGACTGCGCCACAGCCCTGGTCAACGAGGCTGTCATGGCCGAGCGCGCCGACTCGGCGGTCACCGACCCCAAGGAGCGCGAGGCCCTCGAAGCCTTCCGCGCCGACCGCTATGCCAAGGCCCTCAACCTCCTCACCCTCATCGAGGAGAGGCTCCCCGAGGCAGCATCCCCCTACTCGATCCAGGAGCCTCAGAAGATGGCCGAGATATATGCCCGTCTCGGTGCCGTCACCGGCAACAAGGCCCTCACGGACCACGCCGTCGAGATGCTCGAAAAGGAGATACGCAAGTATGGCCGGAAGACCCTCTATATGCAGAGCCTCAGCCCCATGCAGTACAACACGCTCCAACAGAACGACCGCTTCACCCCCTACTATCTCGTCTATCTGCTCCAAGACTATCAGGATGCCGGGGCCGACCCCGAGAAGATGATACGCGAGCTCGAAGAGATGGGTGTCGACATGAAC
>CAMWXQ010000012.1 GCA_947178235.1 uncultured Muribaculaceae bacterium | reverse complement strand
GATAACACTATACTCTGACATCACCTCCTGCCAACCGGAAAAATCCGCTGACCCCGAAAAAGCGCAGGATCCGTACTGTCGCCCGTCCTGCTGCTAAAAGGCCTTCGCATTGCCCGACAAAGTAGAACGAGCAACGCAGAGCCTACGCCGTATGATATTACACCAAGAGGGGTATACGCCACAAGTGGCGATATACTCCTGTTGGGGTAAGTGTACATACCCGAAGACGTCTACCGTTGCTTCATCCTTGACTTTGTCAAAAGAGTTTGCGAAGTTCTTAGCAGCCAAGAATAAAACGCAGTAGCGCTTTTATCATATATTGATCTTAAACCGTCATTCCTCCTTTTCGGGTATGGTCGGCTAAGACCAATGCAAATTTACGCAATTTATTTTGTCCGCCAAATATTTCGATGTGAAAATTAAGTTTGTAATTTTTCCCGCTTGGGCAAAAACATTGCGGGGGGTGTAGGAATTATTAATAATAATGGCTATCTTTGCGAGGGTGATTCTGCGGCCTGTCGCGAGGATCACCGAGACCCTGCAAACAATTTACATAATATATATCATACTTACCCATATACCGGATGAAACTCACATTCAACGTCAATTACCGCACGGCCTGGGGCGAGTCGCTCTATGTCACGGGCTCGGCTGCGGCGCTCGGCTCGGGCGATGAGTCCAAGGCCGTCCCGATGGCTCTCTCGGGCGGCGAGACATGGTCCGTCGAGGTCGAGGTGCCCGAGAAGGCTGCCCCCTTCACCTATGCCTATATTGTCCGCCACGACGACGGCTCGGTCCGCCGCGAGTGGGGACGCCCGCGCACGTTCAGCCCCCGCGGTGTCTCGCGCGCGTTGCTCCTCGACCGATGGCAGGATCAACCTTGGGACAAGCCCTATTATGCAACTTCGTTCGTGGACTGCATCACGCGCCGCGAGGAGCGTGAGCCTGCCCAGCTCCCCACCCCCGGGATGCTGACCCTCAGCGTGGATGCCCCGATGCTCCGCCCCGACGAGGCGGTTGCGGTCGCGGGCGGTGCCGCGTCGCTCGGCGCTTGGGACCCCTCGAAGGCCCTGCGCATGAGCGATGCCGACTATCCGACGTGGAGCGTCGATGTGCCCCTCGCTTCGCTGGCCGATGGCACCGAGTACAAGTACCTCATTGTGAAGAAGGCCACGGGCGAAGTCGTGGCTTGGGAGGGGCGTGACAACCGCCGCCTCGACCTCCCCTCGGTGGCTCCGTCGACGGCCGTTGTGATGTCGGGCGAGCGTCTGGTCAATCCCCTCGCGCCGTGGCGCGGTGCGGGTGTGGCTATCCCCGTGTTCTCGCTCCGCACTGACGCAGACTTCGGCGTGGGCGACTTCATGGACCTCAAAGAGATGATCGACTGGGCCGTCGAGACGGGTCAGCAGTTTGTCCAGCTCCTGCCCGTGAACGACACGACGATGACCGGCTCGTGGACCGACTCGTATCCCTACAACGCCAATTCGACCTTCGCACTCCATCCGATGTACCTTCGCCTCGGTGCGATGGGTCGCCTCAAGGATGCCGCCCGTCAGCATCACTATGATGAGCTCGGGCGCGAGCTCAACCGCCTCCCCGAGGTGGACTATGAGCGCGTCAACAGGGGCAAGCAGGAGTTCACCCGCGAGCTGTTCGCCCAGGACGGAGCCGAGGCTATGGCCTCGGAGGAGGTCAAGGCTTTCGTGGCCAAGAACGCCTCGTGGCTGACCCCCTATGCGGCGTGGTGTGTACTGCGCGACCTCAACGCTACCCCCGATATGTCCCGTTGGGGTGACTTCGCGGTCTACGACAAGGCTCGCGTCGACGCTTTCATCGAGGAGCACAAGAGCGACATCGAGTATGTCTACTGGATACAGTATCATCTCGATCGCCAGATGCGCGAGGTCCACGAGTATGCCCGCCGCCACGGCGTCGCCATCAAGGGAGACATCCCCATCGGCATCTCGCGCCACAGCGTAGATGCGTGGATCGACCCGCGCCTCTTCAATCTCGACTGCCAGGCCGGTGCGCCCCCGGACGACTTCTCGGTACTCGGTCAGAACTGGGGCTTCCCCACATACAACTGGGAGGAGATGTCGAAGGATGGTTTCGCCTGGTGGAAGGCCCGCTTCCGCAAGATGGCCGAGTACTTCGACGCCTACCGTATCGACCATGTCCTCGGATTCTTCCGCATATGGCAGATTCCGATGGATGCCCTCCACGGCCTGCTCGGAATCTTCAACCGCGCGCTCCCCTTCACTCCCGACGAGTTGCGCGAGGGTTATGACTTCTGGATCGACCCCGAGCGTCAGACCCGCCCCTATATCCACGACTGGATGCTCGGCGACTTCTTCGGCGAGTACACCGACGAAGTCCGCCGCGACTATCTCATCGACGAGGGGGACGGCGCCTATCGCCTCCGCCCCGAGTTCGACACCCAGCGCAAGGTAGCCGACTACTTCGCCACGCTCCCCAAGGAGGAGCGCAACTCGCGCATATCGCTCGGCCTCATGGGGCTCATCGACGATGTGCTCTTCATCGAGGATCCTGTCGAGAAGGGCAAGTACCACCCCCGCATCTCGGCCCAGTTCACGTACAGCTACCGGGTGCTCAACGACTACGAGAAGTGGTGCTTCAACCGCCTCTACAACGACTTCTACTATCGCCGCAACAACGATTTCTGGTACGGCCAGGCCATGTGGAAGATGCCGCCGCTCATCGAGGCGACCGACATGCTCACCTGTGCCGAAGACCTCGGCATGATTCCCGCCTGTGTGCCTGCGGTGATGAACGCACTCCAAATCCTTGTGCTCGAAATCCAGCGTATGCCCAAGGATCCCGCCACCCCCTTCGGCAACACATGGGCCTACCCCTACTACTCGGTATGCACAACCTCGACCCACGACATGGACGGCATACGCCGCTGGTGGGAGGCTGACCGCGAGGTTACGCAGCGCTTCTACAACGAAGTCCTGCGCGAGCCGGGCGAGGCTCCGCTCTACGCCGAGCCGTGGATCTGCCGCCGCATCATCGACCTGCACCTCAAATCGCCCTCAATGCTCTGCATCCTTCCCCTCCAAGACTGGCTGAGCATGGACGGCGTCCTCCGCCGCCAGGATCCCCGCGAGGAGCTCATCAACATCCCCGCCAATCCCCGCCACTACTGGCGCTACCGTATGCACCTCACCCTCGCCGACCTCAACGCCCAGAAGGAATTCAACAACTTCCTCCGCGACATGGTCAAGGGCTCGGGGAGGTAGCTGAGATAGCTATGATAGCTAATATGGCTATCGGACCAACCCAAAACACCCCGCCGCAACCTCGGTTGCAGCGGGGTGTTTTAGGTTTTTATCTTCTTCACTCTCCCACGAGTTCCATGCCTTTGAGGATGGCTTCTTTGTTGAGGGGGAGGAGGTGGTGGTGGCGTTCGGGGAGGGTCTTCTTGAGGCCGCGCATGACGGCGTCGACACTCACGAGGGGACGGCTTTTCAGCAGAGCCCCGAGGAGTACCATGTTGTAGACCTTGGCCGAGGGGAGCTTGAATGTGGCCTCCATCGCCTCGACTGGCACCAGTCGGATGTCTGTGCGGGTGGGGAGGTTGCGCAGGCTGTACGGGTCGTAGATGAGAGTGCCGCCGGGCTTGACCTTGCTCTCGAACTTGTCGAGGCTCTGCTGGTTGAGGATGACGGCGGTGTCGTATCGGTTGAGGACGGGGCTGGATATGGGCTGGTCGGAGAGGATGACGGTGACGTTGGCGGTGCCTCCGCGCTGCTCGGGGCCGTACGAGGGCATCCATGTCACTTCGAGGTCATCCATCAGTCCTGCATAGGCCAGAATCTTGCCCATCGAGAGCACTCCCTGGCCGCCGAAGCCGGCCATGATGATTTCTTCCTTCATGATTTCTGAGTTGTAGTGTTCTTGATGTCGCCTACGGGGTATGCCTCGAACATATGTTCGACCATCCAGTCGTTGGCCTTGGCGGGGGTGAGTTTCCAACCCGACGAGCAGGTGGAGACGATCTCGACGACCGATGTACCGAGCCCCTTCATGGAGTTCTCGAATGCCTGGCGGATCGCCTTCTTGGCCTTGCGGACAGCGGCGGCGGTGTGGACGCTCTGGCGGGTGACGTAGCATGTGCCTTCGAGCTGCGCGAGCAGGGGCGAGATGTTGAGGTGGTGGCCGTTGAGATCGACGCGGCGGCCATAGGGGGTGGTGGCCGTCACCATGCCTTCGAGGGTCGTGGGGGCCATCTGCCCGCCGGTCATGCCGTAGATGCCGTTGTTGATGAAGATTATGGCGATATTCTCGCCGCGGTTGGCCGCATGGATGGTCTCTGCGGTGCCGATGGCGGCGAGGTCGCCGTCACCCTGGTAGGTAAACACCAGGCGCGAGGGATTGAGGCGCTTGACGGCGGTGGCCACGGCGGGTGCGCGTCCATGGGCGGCCTCGATCCAGTCTACGTCAATATAGTTGTAAGCCATCACGGCGCAACCCACGGGGGCGACGCCGATGGCGATGTGCTCGGCGCCCATCTCCTCGATGACCTCAGCCACGAGCTTGTGCACGACGCCGTGCGAGCAGCCCGGGCAGTAGTGCATTGTATTGTCGTTGAGCAGCGCTGGGCGCTGGGCGACGACGTTTTCAGGCTTCTTGATTTGTTCAGGTGTCATATCTTGGTTGTGTGCTGAGGGGGTCACTGGATGTTAAACTTCTCTTTGAGCGCTCCGAGCACCTCGTCGGGGTCCATGACGATGCCGCCCATGCGCCCGAAGTGGTGTACGGGGACGCGTGTGTCGAGGTTGAGGCGCACGTCCTCGATCATCTGGCCGGCGTTGAGCTCGACCACGAGGATGCCCTTGACCTTGTTGCTCAGACGGGCTACGGCCTCGGCGGGGAAGGGCCAGAGGGTGATGGGGCGCAGGAGGCCTACCTTGATGCCCTGTTCGCGGGCCTCTTCGACCGCCTTCTGACAGATTCGGGCGACGGAGCCGAAGGCCATCACGAGGTATTCGGCGTCCTCGGTGTCGATCTCCTCGTACCTCACCTCCTCGGCCGAGATGGCGTCGTATTTCTTTTGGAGGTGGAGGTTGTGCTGCTCCATCTTCAAGGGGTCGAGTTCGAGGGTGGTGAGGACATTTGGGCCGCGACCCTCGGGGCGACCGGTGACGGCCCAGGGGCACTGTTCGGCTATCTCGCGCTCGGTGCGGCGGGGACGCTGCTCGGGCAGGACAACCTTCTCCATCATCTGGCCCACGACGCCGTCGGCGAGCATCAGCACAGGGTTGCGCCACTTGTATGCGAGGTCGAATCCGAGGCCCACGAAGTCGGCCATCTCCTGTACGGTCGCGGGGGCGAGGACAATGAGATGGTAGTCTCCGTGGCCGCCACCCTTGGTGGCCTGGAAATAGTCGGCCTGCGAGGGCTGGAGGGTTCCGAGGCCGGGGCCGCCGCGCATACAGTTGATGATGAGTGCGGGGAGTTCGCCCGCGGCTATGTAGGAGATTCCCTCCTGTTTGAGGCTGACGCCGGGGCTCGACGACGAGGTCATGACGGCCTTGCCCGTCGAGGCGCCGCCGTAGACCATGTTGATGGCAGCCACCTCGCTCTCGGCTTGGAGCACCACCATGCCGGTGGTCTCCCACGGCATCAGCTCTTCGAGTGTTTCGAGAATCTCGCTCTGGGGGGTGATGGGGTAGCCGAAGTATCCGTCGACGCCATATCTGATTGCGGCATGGGCTATCGCCTCGTTGCCTTTCATCAGTCTGACTTCTTCCATATCTTGCAGTTTTATTTGTTCAGTGGATTATTTTTCGACCACGCGATAGACCGTGATGCAGCCGTCGGGGCAGACGGTGGCACAGGCGGCGCAGCCGATGCAGGCTTCGGGATTGACATCCGCGGCATAGTGGTAGCCTCTGTTGTTGACATCGTGGGTCTCCAACGCGAGTACCGAGCAGGGACAGGCGACGACACAGAGGTCGCACCCCTTGCAGCGGTCGCGGTCAATCTCCACGGCTCCGGTTATCTTGGGCATATTGTTTGGTATTGAGGGGTTTGTATTCAATGGTATCGCGTGTGTCGTGATTGCGATTCACAAATATAGTGAAAATTTCGTTCAGACACCTATCATTTGGTTATTTTTAACCTTTTGCACACCCGCGGTTCAATGTCGCCGAAAAGTGTAGGTCTCGCCGGGATTCATGGTGATTCTCACCTCCGATACGCCGGGCAGCGTCCATACATCCGAGATGTCATACGAGGCATATGCCGTGCGCATGTACGACGGGGGTGTCCCTGCGGGCAGGGCGTGAACAAGTCGGTATTCGGGCGAGGCTGTCCCTACCGTCGCCGGCACGAGCACAAGGCTGAGGGTGCGCGGGTCGTGGCACTGCTGTACGCGCATATGTATGTTTACGTATGTGCCCGTGCGCCATACCGAGACTGTCTCCACGGGGTCAGCCCCGAAAAGCCCGAGCAGCTCGGTGGCTTCCGTGGGGTCGATGACGGGTGGCTCCTGGTTGACGTGCGAGACCCCGGTGAGGCGGATGGCCGATGTCGTGTAGGGCTTGCCGGTGGCGGGTATGTACCGTATGATCATCCTCTGCGGGACTGCCGTCCCCTCGGAGAGCGCGACGTCGGCGCTCAGCAGTGCTTCGGGGGAGTCGTCCATCATGCGGACGGTGAATAGGGCGCCTCCGCCGGCCGCCGTGTTCCCCTCGAAGGTCGCCATGTCCGTGAGTGGGACCTCGACCATGCCGTCGACGCCATCCTCCCCCGAGCATGAGCCGAGGAGCAGGGCGGCGGTGATGAGCGGAATCAGCTGGCGCGGGTGTCTCATAGGTCTGTGATACGGCCGTCGGCCATGTGGATTATGCGGTCCGAGGTCTGAGCGAGGCTCTCGTCGTGGGTGACGATGACGAAGGTGTTGCCCGTGCGGCGGCGCAGGTCGAAGAAGAGTTGGTAGAGCTCCTCGCGGTTGTGCGAGTCGAGCGACCCCGAGGGCTCGTCGGCGAGGATGACCTTCGGGTTGTTCACGAGCGCGCGTGCCACGGCGGCGCGCTGTCTCTCGCCGCCCGAGAGCTGGGTCGGGCGGTGGTCGAGACGGTCGCCGAGGCCGAGGTCGGTGAGCAGGGTGCGCGCCCTCTCCATCGCCGCCCCGCGGGGCTCACCACCGATCATGGCGGGGAGCGCCACGTTCTCGGTGACGGTGAACTCGGGCAGGAGCTGATGGAACTGGAAGACGAATCCGATGTTGTGGTTGCGGAACGCCGCGAGGGGTTTCTCCCGCATCCTCACGATGTCCGTGCCGTCATACAGTACGCTCCCCGCGTCGGGGCGTTCGAGCGAGCCGATGATTTGGAGCAGCGTGGTCTTGCCCGCGCCGCTCGGCCCGACTATGGACACGAACTCGCCCGGCTCGATGCGGAGGCTCACGTCGTCGAGCACCCGCAGCGAGTCGTAGCTTTTGGTGATGTGGGAGACTTCTATCATGTGGAATGTGCCGTCAGATGGAGAGGCGGCGGAGGGTGTCGATGAGGTCGCGGCGTATAGGCTTGTCGTTCTTGATCGCCTTCGAGAAGGGAACATAGACGATCTCGTCGTTGCGCACACCCATCATGACGTTGCGCTGGTCCTCGATGAGCGCGTCGATGGCCGCCGAGCCGAGGCGCGAGGCGAGGATGCGGTCGAACGCCGTGGGCGAGCCACCGCGCTGCAAGTGGCCGAGGATCGAAACACGCACGTCATATCCGGGATACTCGTTCTTCACACGGTCGGCCAGGCCCATTGCACCGCCGGTGACGGGGCTCTCGGCCACGAGGACTATCGAAGAGTTCTTGCTCTTGCGGAAACCGTGGTCGATGAGCTCGGCCAACTGGTCGACCTCGGTCGACATCTCGGGGATGATGGCGGCCTCGGCGCCTGCGGCGATGGCGCCGTTGAGCGCGAGGAATCCTGCGTCGCGGCCCATGACCTCGATGAAGAAGAGACGCTCGTGCGAGGTCGCCGTGTCGCGGATCTTGTCGACACACTCCATGATGGTGTTCAGCGCCGTGTCGTACCCGATGGTCGAGTCGGTGCCGTAGAGGTCATTGTCGATGGTGCCGGGGAGGCCGATGATGGGGATGTTGAATTCGTTGGCAAAGATTCGGGCACCCGTGAGCGAACCGTCGCCGCCTATGACCACCAGGGCGTCAATCTCCTGGCGTTTGAGGTTGTCGTAGGCAAGCTGACGCCCCTCTGGGGTCTGGAACTCCTTGCATCGGGCCGTTTTGAGGATTGTACCTCCGGCCTGGATGATGTTGGATACGTTCTGGGTCTTGAACTCGACAATCTCATCTGTGATGAGGCCGCGGTATCCGCGGTATATACCCTTGACACGCAGGCCGCTGTAAATGGCCGAGCGGGTGACGGCGCGGATGGCCGCATTCATTCCGGGTGCGTCACCTCCCGAGGTGAGGACGCCCACACATTTGATGTTTGACATAGACGGGTCGTGGTTGTGGAATCGAAGTTTGGTAATTTTTCACAAAAATACAACTTTTATTCCATAATCCTACCCCTCGGGAGAGATTTTTTTCAGCGTCTACGCGAGCGAGGGGAAGAGCCTGTCGTTCATGAGTCGGCCACCGAGCTGCTCGAAGTGGCGGCGCGCATCGGAGGATGCGAGATAGGCGTCTATGAGGTCGGCGTGGCGTAGGGTGTGGATGTCCGTGCCGATGAGGTCGGCCATACCTCCCTGTATCAGCTGCTCGGCCACCTTCTTCTCGGCCTTGCCGTAGGCGCCCGCGAGGGAGAGGAGGTTGATCTGGAAGAGTGTCCCCGCGCGGTGCAGCTCGGCATAGCGCTTGGTACCCTTGTCGTGATAGTAGAAGTATCTCTCGGGGTGGGCGAGGATAGGGCGATACCCCTTGATGCGCAGGTCGTAGAGGTACTGATCGAGCTGCCACGGCTCCTGGATGAACGAATTTTCGACCAACAGGTAGTTGCCCGGCATCGGCGTGATGTTTCCCGCCTCGAACTGCTCGCGGAAGTAGTCGTCGATGCGGTTCTCCGATGCGCGGATCAGTTGGATCTCCACACCCTTCTCGGCCAGGGCCTTGCGGAGCGTTTCGAGGGCCGGGTCGAGTGTCTCCGGGGTATTCTCGAAGGTGCACTCGGTGATGTGCGGTGTGGCGATTATGCGGCGGATGCCCCAACCCTTCATCCGCTCTACAAGGGCAACGGATGTCTCCGTGTCGGGCGACCCATCGTCCACACCGGGGAGGATGTGACAGTGGATGTCGACGGCGAAGGGCAATGTTACGGGCTCGTGCTTGCGGCTGAATATCGAGAATAGGGACATGGGTGATGCTTGTTTGTTCGAATATATAGAACGCGCGGACGCCACGGAATATTGTGGCTCGCTACAATAGCTATGATAGCTAAGATAGCTACAATAGCTAAAATAGCTAAAAACCGATCCCGCCGATTTTCAAATCTCGATTATTTTCACTAACTTTGTATCATATGCCGGGACTCTGTGACATACACGGGCGGCTTGGCCGCTTGACCGCCACCCTCGTGGCGGGGGTTGTCCTGTGCCTCGGTGCGGGATGCCGTCGCCACGAGCCGAGGGCCCCGTATCCGGACCCCGCGCGCTACGAGATCCGCGGCATAGACATCTCGGCTCACAACGGCGAGATAGACTTCTCGAAGGTCCGCGAGGCGGGCTACGAGTTTGTCTACATCAAGGCCACCGAGGGCGGAACGTTCAGAGACCGACGGTTCATCGACAATGTCCGCTGTGCCCGCGAGGCGGGGCTGAAAGTCGGTGCCTACCACTTCTTCCGCTTCGACACGCCCGGCTACATGCAGGGGCTCAACTTTGCGGGAGCGATGGAGGGGCGTCATCTCGACCTCCCCGCCGTCATTGACCTCGAAGAGTGGACCAACCCCAACAGCCAGGCCAACTCGCTTGTGATGAGCCGTCTGGCCGAAATGATGGATCACCTCGAAGAGCGCGGCCACCGCGTCATTCTCTATACCAACAAGAACGGCTATACCCGGTTTCTCCGCGATTCGCCACGCTCCTCCATGCTCTGGATCTGCGCTCTCGGCGAGGAGCCCGAGGGGGTCGACTGGACCTTCTGGCAGGCCACACACTCTGGCAGGGTCGACGGCATCGACCACCCCGTCGACATCAACGCCTTTGCGGGCGACCGCGCCGCGTGGAATCGGCTTCTCGGCGCCGAATAATCACCTCTCTCAATACAATAACCACACGCCTGTGCGCGTTATACTCACGATGAAAACCGTGCATAAGATTCTCTCCGTCATATTGCTCATACTCGCCGCCGCACTCTCTCCCGCGGTGGCCTACGGCTTCGCGCCCGACATCTATGCCCCCTCCTCGGTACTCGCCGAGGGTCGGTGGGTCAAGATTTCGGTTGCCGAGACCGGGATGCACCTCATATCCACCGCCGATCTGCGCGCGTGGGGGTTCACCGACCCCTCAGCTGTCCGCGTGTACGGCTACGGAGGACGCCGCATCCCCGACCACTTCACCCGCTCGAACTATGTCGACGACCTTCCGATGGTCCAGTCGACTGTGACCCCGCGCGGCATCGTGTTCTACGGTGTCGGCCCCGCCACCCGCATCGATGTCTCCGGCAGCCAGTGGCACTATCAGTCGCTCAACCCCTACTCGGAGCGTGGGTACTACTTCCTCTCAGACACGGGCGAGCCCATGCGCGAGATTCCCTCCGAGGGCAGGGCCCCGGGCGAGAAGATGGCCACGACCTTCATACAGGCCCTGTCGCATGAACTCGACGTCACCTCGCCCATACAGAGCGGCCACCTGCTCGTAGGCGAGGACTTCCGATACGATAAGTCGCGTACCTTCACCTTCCGTATGCCCGGGCGAGTCGAGGGTACCCCCGTATGGATGCAGACTGACTTTTTCGCCGCCTCATCCTCCACGACTACACTCTCCTTCACCGCCAATGGCACCGACCTCCCCCGACTCTCGAACGACCGTGTCCTCGGGGCCTCCGAGGGTGGCGACACCTGTCGCGTGCGCAAGACATTTGTACCCACGGGCGAAACCCTCGTGTTCGGCATCGCCGCCGCCGTGAGTGCCAGTGCCTCGATCGCCGCACTGGACAACATCAATGTCAACTACGAGCGCCGTCTCAGCCTCGCGGCCTCCGAGCCCCTCGCCTTCACCATACCCACGGGCTACTCGCCCATGCTCTCGGGTGCTGACGAGAATACCCGCATCTGGGACGTGACCGACCCCCTCTCGATCATCTCCGTGGCCGCCACCCGCACGGGAGACGGCATGGCCTGGACATCCGAGGTCTATGGCCGCCGCTCATATGTGGCATGGAAGGAGGGGGGAACATTCCTTACCCCCCGACTGGCAGAGAGGAGCGTGACCGCGCAGAACCTCCATGCCGAGGAGAACCCCGACATGGTCATCATCGCCCATCCCGACCTGCTCTCCCAGGCTCAGCGCATCGCCGACCTCCACACGTCGGGGGCCGATCAGCTGAAAGTCCTCGTGACTACCCCCGCGCCTGTGTACAACGAGTTTGCCTCGGGCGTGGCTGACTACAACGCATTCCGCCGCCTCATGAAGATGTTCTATGACCGCGCCCAGGCCGACCCGTCGCAGAGGGCACCCCGCTATGTCCTCTTCATGGGTGGTGTATCTCCCGACCACCGCCGCCTCACCGCCGCGTGGAAGAATTCTTCGGCCACCCTCCTGCCCGTGTGGCAGACCAATGTGGGGCAGAATGACAGCTACTCGTACAGTTCCGACGACCCTGTCGCATACCTCGACGACGACTCGGGGCTCATCAATGGCCGCGACCTCATGAGGCTGGCCGTCGGACGCATCCCCGCCCGCTCGCTTGCCGAGGCCAAGGTCTTCACCGACCGCCTCGTCAAGTATGTGCAGAACCCTGCCGAGGGTGAGTGGCGCAACCGCGTAGTGCTGCTCGCCGACGACGGCGACGAGGCCATACACCTCAGCCAGACCGAGGATGTCGAGGCTGCCATGCGTGGCAACCAGTGGGGCAATCAGCTCACCTACAACAAGGTCTACCTCGATTCGTACAATCTCTCGGGCGGCGTCGCACAGGTAGGGCGCGACAAGCTCCACCGCCTCCTCGAAGAGGGGGTCGTGTGGTGGAACTACATCGGCCACGCGAGCCCCACGGCCATGACCGCCGAGGGTATATTCGTCTATCAGGACCACTTCAACCTCTATTTGCAGCTTTTTTTTTTTTTTTAGGGGTCCACCTTGTTGTACACCAAGTGGGAC
>CAMWXQ010000011.1 GCA_947178235.1 uncultured Muribaculaceae bacterium | reverse complement strand
CTCAGAAAACACCCCACCCCCAAACAAAAAAGTCCAGCCATCGAGGGCCGGACCGAAGAATCTTTTTTATAGTGCAGTTGGCGACAACGGGGTCATCCAGATACACTTCTATGAATGCAAAGGTAAGAAATAAAATCCTGTTTTGCAAAACAAAATCCAAATTCCCGCAATATTTTAACAAAATTTGGTAATCAAGCCCATCAAGGTTATTCGACTCGAATACACTACGTCAGTTCTATTCCTGTCTGACTTTTCACAATCGGAACTACCGACGGGACCAGTTCATTCAGTCTTTCGACAGCATTGGCCAACTCTCGCCACATATTGTCGGCCTTGTTCACTGAAATCCTACGCAACAGATAGTCTGCTACCTTCAAAGCGCCACAGAGCGTCTGACTCGTATGCGGTTTGAATGAGGCACACGCCTTACCGACCTTGACGCCATCCTGCAATCTGAGTTCATACAACAAATTGCCGTGGGCACAAGCATTCCTAATGTCACGTATAGCTCCGAGATAACTCTTGAATGCTGCGCTCGATGGTTCTCCGAAATACCGCGACACTAACACCTTATCCTTATCTAAAAGGAGATTGGCGTACAACACTTCCATATTGCCCAAAGTCATGTACTCCATTGTTTTCCATGCGGGAGCATACTGGCCACGGTACTTTTCGTGATGTCTTCGGATTGATTCATGTTTCCTTATGGACTTATAAGCCTTCTCATAGAAGTCATCGATGAATTGGGTTGTCATGACGGACGAATCAACGAACCACGTTGGATTTGAATTATATTTTATAGACAATTGATATATGAAAGTATTTCTGATTACTACTTCTATCTCCGAAAGGTATTTGCTGACAATATTCCTCAAATCCATATCGAAATTGTACAATGCCACGACATCATCGAAACGTGTTCCGGCCTTGACATTATGCCGCCGTTTTTTATCGAGTGCCGGGTATGTCTCTTCAAATGGATAAATATAAAATCCGAGGCGATAATAACCGATAGCCGAGAGATATTCCTCAGCCTTCTCGACGTCCTCCACAATAAGCCCGTGACGTTTCAGTGTGGCAATCTGCTCCCCATAGGTAGTTGCTGTTTTGGTGTATTTCTTTTTCTTCATAAATTGTGAATTTAAAAATTTATCAAGCACAAATTTACAAAGATTTTGAATACAGTACAAGCGAGAGCCAAGACAACAAATGGGAGATTACAAAATTATTCACTATCTTTGTATCCATAATTAAATCCTATTAGATTTCCAGATATGATCGACAAGAACAGTGCTGTGCGGGGGCTGATGGAGTTCCTCGACAAGAGTCCGGTGAATTTCTTTGCGGTGAAGACTGTGTGCGAGGCCCTCGACCGAGAGGGGTTCACGCAGCTCGACCCGGCGGCCAAGTGGTGCCTCAGCCCGGGCGGACGATATTATGTGACCAAGAACGGGAGCGCGGTGTTCGCGTTCGTCGTGGGCAGCGGGGCTCCGTCCGAGGGGTTCCATATCATCGCGGCCCACAGCGACTCGCCGACGATGCGCGTGAAGCCGAATGCGCCGATGCCGACGGACGGCGGCGTGGTGAAGCTTAACGTGGAGGTCTACGGCGGCCCGATCCTGTCGACGTGGATGGACAGGCCTCTCTCCCTTGCGGGACGCGTGGCACTCCGCTCGGACAATCCGCTCGTCCCGCGGATGAAGCTTGTCAAGTGGGAGCGCCCGCTACTGACGATACCGAATCTCGCGATACACTTCAACCGCCAGGTGAACGACGGTGTACGCCTGTCGGCGCAGAAGGATATGCTCCCCGTGCTCGGCATCGTGGGAGAGAAGGGTGAGGCGCACGAGAAGTTCGTCGGGATGATCGCCGAGGCCGCCGAGGCGAGCCCCGAGGATATACTGGACTTCGACCTGTCGCTCTACGACACGACCCCTGCGTGCCTCGTGGGCATGGAGGATGAGTTCGTGACCTCGGGACGCCTCGATGACCTGAGCATGGTCCATGCGGCACTGACGGCCCTCACCGGGACGGCCTCGACCGATGTGTCGCGCACCCGCGTGATGGCTATCTTCGACAACGAGGAGACCGGGTCGGGCACCAAGCAGGGGGCCGCGTCGCCCGTGCTGCGCTCGCTGCTCGAACGTGTCGTGGCCGCGCAGGGAGGCGATCACGAGGATTATCTGCGCGCCGTCGAGGGGTCCTTCATGGTGTCGGCCGACAATGCCCACGCCTATCACCCCAACTATGGCGAGAAATATGACCCGACCAATCACCCCGTGCCCGGCGGCGGCCCTGTGATCAAGATCAATGCGCGCTGCAAGTATATGACCGATGCCGACTCTGCGGCGGTGTTCCGCTCGATATGCGAGCAGGCGGGTGTGCCGTGCCAGTACTTCGTGAACCACAGCGATGTGGCCGGAGGCTCGACACTGGGCAATATCCTCACCTCGCAGATTCCGCTGCGCGGCGTCGACATGGGCGAGGCGATTTGGGCGATGCACTCGGCGCGCGAGACCGCCTCGGCCATCGACCACCTCTATACCATCAAGGCGTTCATCCGATTCTTCGAGATTTGAAGCCGCAGGGTTGAAGTCTTGCACGGCGGGGCCCGAATCGGCTCAAATTCCCGCAGATTTATTTGGCTTTTTCAGCCGAAAATAACTATCTTTGTGGCACTATATCAGAGGCTTCGGGCCGCGGTATGGTGCCACGCTTATAATCCGCAACCTCATCGTGACTTTCAACACCTAATAAATCAATATTTTATTTATGAAAAAACTTTTACTCTCTATCCTTGCGCTCTTCGCGTGCGTGGCCATCGGCCGTGCCGAGGAGTCGGTGATGGACTTTGCCAACAACCTCTACGGGAATCCCGCAGAGTCCGGCAACAGTACCAACTATCTCGAAGACGGCACAGTCGTCACCAATGGCACCGTTCAAATCAAGGTGAACAAGGCCTCGGGCAACGGCGCCCGCTTCTGGGGTACCGAAGCCGGTTCGTACACTTTCCGTGTGATGAACAAGTCCAACGTTGAGGTCTCTGTCCCCGGTTGTACCATCACCAAGATTGAGATTGATGGCGCCAAACTCGATCTGCTCTCCACCACAACGGTTGGGTTTGCCAAAGCAGAAGGCAGCACCGTCACCGCTGCCACATTCGAAGGTTCGGCAGAGGTCGTTGTCCTCGCCTCCACCGGTACCGCACAGATGAAGAAGATGACCGTGACCTACACCGCAGGTGCCGACACCCGTAAGGATGCAGGGCTCGCATTCTCAGCCGAGACCGCTACCGCCACAATGGGTAAGCCCTTCACCGCACCCACGCTGACCAAGGCCACTAATGCCGCCGTCACCTACACAAGCTCCAATACAGGCGTGGCTACAGTCGACGCTGCCACAGGCGCCGTGACCATCGTGGCCGTCGGCAAGACCGTCATCACCGCCACCGCCGAGGCCAACACCGAGTATAAGGCCGGCACAGCATCCTACGAGCTCACCGTCAAGGCCGACGTACAGGGCGACGAGCAGACACTCACCTTCAACTTCGCCGAGAATGCTTACGGCTTCCCTGTCCAGACCGAAGGCAACACCTACATCGAGGATGGCACATCCTTCTCAGAGGGTCCTCTCACCATCACCGTCCACAAGGCCGAGGGCTCGGGTGTCCGCTTCTGGGCCACTCCTGCCGGCGTACAGACATTCCGTATCAACAAGAAGTCTGCCATCACCCTCTCCATAAACGGCGGAACAATTACCAAGATTGAGTTCACCGGTTACAACTTCAGCGACCTCACCGCAAGCAGCGGTACAACCGAAGCGGGCGGCTCGCCCTGGAACGGCGCCACCGACGCTGTGACCTTCACCAACGGCAACTCCAACACCGTACAGCTCTCCACCATGACCGTCACCTACGTCGGCGGCGTTGCTGACAACCGCCAGGATGCCGGTCTCAGCTTCGGCGCAGAGACCACCTTCAACGTCGTTCTCGGCGAGGCCTTCACCGCCCCCGCACTGACCAAGGCCACCACCGCCGCCGTCACCTACGAGAGCTCCAACGCTGAGGTAGCCACCGTCGACGCCGCAAACGGCAACGTCACCATCCTCGCCGCCGGCACCGCCACCATCACCGCCAAGGCCGAGGCCAACGACCAGTTCAAGGCCGGCTCGGCATCCTACACCATCATCGTGAAGGAGCCCCTGCCCGCAGGCACCATCTTCACCTCCGAGCTCGGCGAAGGCTTCTCGTGGGAGAACTCCGGCGACCTCGTCATCTGGAAGACCAACAACTATGGCCTCGTAGGCTCGGGCTACATCAGCAGCAAGCCCAACGCAGCCGTCGCAGTGGCCTACACCACCGAGGCCCTCGACCTCACCAACAAGACCGCTGCCGAGCTCAACTTCAAGACCGCGTTCAACAACTACAAGCTCAACAACGTCATGATCCCCGTCGCTGACTTCGAGGGCTATGCATACGTCGTTGCCCGCGAGATGGGTACCGAGGCCTGGACCATCGTGACCGAGATGGCAGCCCCCGAATCGTTCAGCTGGACATTCTATGACGCAGCCCCCGTGGACCTCAGCGCATGGCTCGGCAAGAAGATTCAGCTCGGCTTCCGCTACCACTCCACCGACGAGGTAGCCGGTACCTGGGAGATCAAGGACATCCTCGTGACCGCCAAGGACAAGGAGACCCTCATCAATGAGATCGAGGCCGCCGACGCACCCGCCGAGTACTACAACCTCCAGGGTATCCGTGTCGAGAACCCCACCTCGGGCCTCTACATCCGCCGCCAGGGCAACACCGTGACCAAGGTCATCCTCTAAGCCCCCACGCAACCCCCAACAACACACTGCCCCGCGAGTCCACGACCCGCGGGGCAGTTTATGTATGAAAAGAACATCTGAGCCTCCGAAGGAGGCTTTATGTGAGGTAACCATTCGATTCATATCATGCCGATGGTACAGGGACACATAAGTGGCCCCATATTTTTATTAAATATAGTTAATTTGGATGCCAATTTGGCAGCAAATCACTATATTTGCGAGAAGGCAAAAACCATATTAACCAGATAGATCATGCAGGTAGTATCAGCGAGAGAATTCCGCTCAAATCAAGGTAAGTTCTTGACCGCCGCCCGCGGAGGGCAGTCCCTATTGTTGACGTCCCGTTATGGAACGTTCAAAATAACCCCTGTCACGGAAGATGATACACTCACCTCACGCATATGCAGCGGAATGAAAGAGGCGAAAATGATGCGAGAAGGCAAACTCAAAGGGTATAGCTTAGAAGAGGCACTCAATGAACTTTAATATCCACCTGACACCCCGGTGTATGAAAAGCCTCAAAGCATTGTCCAAGAGGCACAGGTCATTCAAGGCTGATTTCACGGATTTCGCAAATTCATTGAAGACAGACCCGTTTCAAGGGGTTGAACTTGTACCTGGAATCCGAAAAATACGCATGGCGATCACATCAAAAGGGCGTGGGAAATCCGGTGGGGCAAGAGTAATCACCTATACGGTCGTGGCGACAGAGACAGAGGGAAACGTTTATCTTCTCGAAATCTACGATAAGGCAGACTATTCGACAATAGATATTTCGGTCATACGCAGCATGGCCGAAGAGATTGGCTTGTAAACCCGCCCTCTCACCTATCCACCATCACGGGCATACCGAGGGCGCCGGGGAGGAGGGTGAGGGTGACGCTGTCGCGGCGGGCGAGGCGGTTGTAGTGGGCGAGGGTGATGCGCAGGCGTTTTTCGCGGCCGTCGGGGAGGCGGACGGTCATGTAGTATTCATAGTAGGGATTCCCGCGCACGTATCGGCCACGGCCGACGCGGCGCTGATGGTAGTGTTGCTCGCGGTCGCGCCCTACGAGCTCGACACGCTCCTCGTGGGCCTCGCCCGCGTCGGCGAGCATGATGTTGGCGCCGAGGAACAGGAAGGCCGCTACACCCGTCATGGCGACGATGTGGGCCGTCCCCGCGAGCCACGGGCTCGGGTCGTCGAAG
Organism: uncultured Muribaculaceae bacterium; assembly: GCA_947178235.1. Lineage (GTDB taxonomy): Bacteria > Bacteroidota > Bacteroidia > Bacteroidales > Muribaculaceae > Duncaniella. The sequence continues at coordinate 6,517 of CAMWXQ010000011.1, read as the reverse complement.
AGCCGCTTCCACAGCCCGAGCATCGGGCGGAGCGTCAGCGCGGCCACGAAGAGGCCGACGGCGAGGGGGAGCGACCACTCGACCACCGTCCGCCCGTAAATCGCAAGGGCCGCCCCGTCGATGAGCATGACGAGGAGGCCGATGACGAGTATGAGGGTTATGCGGAGTTTGCTCATGCGTGGAGGGAGGGGGGTCAGGCGTCGGCGTGGACTTCGTCGCGGTCCATCTCGGCCTGCCACTCCTCGCGCGCCAGGGCTGTCTCCTCGCGCGACGGGCGGGTGAAGTGGCGCAGCAGTACGGCGGTGACGAAGTACGCGCCTGTGAGCGCCCACAGGGGCCACAGCAGGTCCTTCACGTCGGCCAGCGACGCGCCGTTCGAGTTGATGTGGACAAATCCCTGCACGCCCCATGTCGCGGGCACGAGGTCGCTGACGGCTTTCCAGAAGGGCGAGAAGGCGTAGCGCGGCCATGTGAGGCCCGAGAGGAAGAGGAAGATGACCGAGGTGAAGACGATGAGTACCATCGAGGTCTCCCTCTCGCGCACGAATATCTGTATAGTCTGGCCGAGGAAGGCTGTGGCCAGGAGCATCACCATGATGAAGGGCATGTAGTCCTTCGGGCTCCCCATCTGGGGCAGCTCGAACATCGGGGGGACGATAGCCATCACGAAGTAGGCCATCGGCAGGTAGAGGGTGAAGTAGCACGCTGCGCGCCCCAGGACGGTGACCGTGGCGCCATAGCCGAGGTCGGTGGCGTCGACGTGGTGGAGCGAGTCGCGGCGACGGCGGTCGCGGCGCGTCCCGGCGAGCATCGTGATGCCCATGAGCATACCCTGCTGGAGGATGAGGATGACGATGCCGGGGATGATGAACGAGGCGAAGCCCTGCGAGGGGTTGCCCGCGATGTTGGCCTGTGTGCCTATGGGGAGGCCGGAGACCATCGTGACGAGGCCGCCCCCGTTGGTGGCCACGCGCTCGGCGGTGACGGCGAGGGTCTCGTACTGCTGCACGCCGGTGATCGAGAAGAGCACCTGGCGGTAGCGCACGAGCAGCGACATATCCTGGTAGAGCGACACTGTGGCCTGCCTGCCGCCGCCGATCAGCCGGCCGTAGTCGGCGGGGATCTCGAACACCGAGTAGCACTTCTTGGTGGCCATCGCCTCGCGGGCCTCGGCCATGTCGGCGGCATATCCGATGACATGGATGCCCTGGGTGGCGTCGATGGTGCGCACGAAGTCGCGGCTCGCGGCCGAGCGGTCGTGGTCGACGACCACGGCGGGGACGTCGGTCACCACCTCGGGGTTATAGATGATGGTGTATATGACGGGGTAGGCCAGGGGGAGGAGGAAGAAGAAGATGAGTACCCCGACGTCGGTGAACGCCAGATAGCACTCGCGCCGCCACACCTGATAGAATTGCTTGAACCAGTTCATAGTGTCTCGATGCGTTTTAGGGGACATAGACGGGGCGCAGGCAGCGGCCTCTGAGCCTCCTCAGCCCCAGCAGGGGGAGCAGTATCATACCGAGCATCACGATATAGTAGATGCGCGAGTAGTAGAGGGGTATGCCGTTGAGGGCCTGGTCTATGTAGATGAGGAAGTAGTATCGGATGGGGAGGATGTAGGCGAAGATGCCCACGGCTCCGTACATCTTGTCGACGGGGAAGGAGAATCCGGCCACCGAGAAGGCGAGGATCGAGGTGAGCGAGACCACGATGAGGCTCATGCGCACGTTGGGGACAATCTCGGCGATGAATGCGGCGAAGCCCTGCGAGGAGGCCACGAGCAGGACCATGGCGAGGACCATGTGCCACGCGGGGCAGTGGATAGGGAAGTAGAGGAACTCGAACATCACGGCCTGTATGGCCACACCGACGGCACTGAGGATGACGGTCTGCGGGAGCAGCTTGGAGAGCAGGGCCAGGCCCATCGAGCCGTGGGCCGACGCGAGCCACTCGGGCGAGGTCTGCCACTTGATCTCCTCGGTGATGGAGAAGACGGTCATGACCATCGCCAGCAGGGCTATGAGGCCGGCGAGGAAGGACTGCGAGAGGTAGACCGAGTAGTTCATCCACGGATTGCCGATGAGGTTGTAGTCCATGTTGAGCGGCATCAGCGAGTCGGACGAGAGCCCGAGGGCGGCCTCGGCGCCGCTCTCGGCCAGGACGGCGGTGAGCAGTCCCCCGGAGGTGGTGACGGCCTGGGTCTTGAACCCCTTGTAGGCGAGCGTGCCGGGGACATAGATGCTCATGTTGGTCACGAACGAGAGGGTCGGTTTCTCACCCGCGAGGGCCTGTTTCTGGAAATTCTGCGGGATGTAGAAGAATCCGTATATCTCGCCCGCTTTGAGCGCATTGATGGCGTCTGAGTAGCTCTCCTTGGTCTCGGTGATGTCGATGAGCTCGGTGCAGGCGAGCGAGCGTGTGACGCGGCGCGACATCTGCGAGTGGTCGAGGTCGACGATGGCCGAGGGGATGCGCGTAGGCAGACCCTCGTGCATGAGCGACAGGAAGAAGAAGGCACCCGCCAGCGGCACAACAATCAGCATGAAGAAGTAGATTTTGCGCGAGCAAAGCGTACGGATGCCACGGCGGAAGCAGCTCATCTTTTATAATTGAGAATTAGGAATTGAGAATTATAAGTCTTATAAGTCTTTTACGTCTTATAAATCTTATGTCCAAATCACTTTTCGAGCACCACGGTCATACCCGGGCGGAGTTCGGGGATCGAGTCGAGGGTGCGCGCCTTGACCTCGAAGGTCTTGCTGTCCCACTGGCCGACGCTCTTGGTGGCCTGCCATGTGGCATAGCTGCCGAGGTCGCGAGAGTAGTAGATCTTGGCCTTGACGCGGCGATGGTCGAGGGCGGGGATCATGATCTCGATCTCGCCTCCGAGAGGCATGTCCTTCAAGAGGTCCTCGCGGACATTGAAGACCACATACTTCTTGTCGAGGCGCAGGAGGTTCATGATCGGGGCGCCGAGCATCACGAGCTCGCTCTCCTCGGGATAGATCTGGTCAATCTGGCCGTCACAGGGGGCGGTGAGATACTGGTCTTCGAGCATACTCTCGACCTCGGCCACACCGCCGCGCGCAACGTTGACCATCGCGGCGGCCGACTCCTTGTCCTGGCGCTGGGCCCCCTGCTCGGCGAGGCTCACCTGTGACAGGGCAGCCTTGTGGGCGGCCACTGCGGCGTCATACGCGGCCTTGGCCTCGTCGCGCTTCTGCTCGGAGACCACGCCCTCCTTGTAGAGGTTCTCCATGCGGTCATATGTCTTGCGGGTGATGGTGACGGCGGCCTCGGCCTGGGCGGCGAGGTCGCGGGCGGCGGCCACGATCTGGGTGCGCGTGCCGGCGTCAATCTTGTTCTCCTGGGTCTTGGCCACGGTCTCCATCCCCTCGGCCTGCATCAGCTTGGCGTCGGCCAGGGACGAGTGGATATGCACGAGGGTGTCACCCTTGCGGACGATGTCACCTTCCTGCACAAAGATCTCCATGACGCGCCCGGGGAGCTTGCCAGAGATACGGACGGATGTAGCCTCGGCCTGTCCCTCGACGACCTCGTCGGGGTGGTTGAGGAATACGAAGCCTATGATGGCGAGGGCTATGACGCCCAACACTACGACGCCCATGGCCACGAGCAGGGCGCGGTTTTCTTTCTGCTCAGCCGTCTTGGACTGAGTCTGCTGATTGCCTGTCATTATAGTTGAAAGTTGAAAGTTTAGAGTTGAAAGTCAAGTTGAGGCTACCATAGCTATCTTAGCTACAATAGCTATCGTAGCTATCCTCAGAATCCCGTGTCGAGTTTGCCGAGGACCTTTGCGAGATACACGTCACAGAGATAGAGGTCGATGCGGGCGTCGATGTCCTCGCTGTGGGCTTTGAGCCATCCGGTCTGCGCGCCCATCACGTCGTCGACGGTCATCACGCCATCCTTGAATCCCAGGGTGGCGCAGCGGAGATTCTCGTCGGCCTCGGCGAGGTTCGACTCGGTCATGCGACAGGTCTTCACAGCCTCGTGTGCCTTGAACGAAGCCTGGCTCACCTGGAGGTCAATCATTTCGCGGGCATTTTCGAGCTCCATGCCGAGCGCGGCGGTCTGCGCCTTGGCTGCGCGCAGCTTGTTATAGTTGCCGCCCCAGTGCCAGATGGGCACGGTGAGCATCGCCCCGACCGAGAAAGCACCGTTGAAACGCGTCTTGAAGCCGTTGTAGAGGTTCGGGTTCGAGAACGAGTATGTACCCACGAGCGCGAGATTGGGCATCATCGACGCGCGGGCCACATTCTCCTTCTGCTTGAAGATCTTCACGCCCAGTTCGAGCTGACGCAGGTCGTCGCGGCGGGCGTAGACCTCCTGGAGGTCTATGGGAGCGTCCGACCGGGCCTCGGAGGAGATGCTCTCAGAGTCGAGCTCACCCTCCTCGTCCGAGATGGTGTAGGGGGTATGTATCGGGAAACCGCAGAGCTGGGCGAGGGCCATGCGCGAGAGCGACAGGCCGTTCTCGACCTTGGTGAGGTCTACCTTCGCGGCATTGAGCTTCACATCCACGGCGAGCTTGTCGCGGCGCGTGGCCACGCCCTCGCGGAGCATGGCGTCGACATTGGCCGAGAGCGTGTCGAGCAGATTGACATACGAGATGCACAGGCGCTCCTTGGCCCTCAGCGATACTATCTGCCAGTAGGCGGCATCCACGGCATAGACCACGTCGCGGGCCTGGTTCGAGCGCTTGGCGCGGGCCATATCCTCGGCGAAACCCGTGATCTTGTTCATCGCCACGATCTTACCGCCCATGAAGATGGGCTGCGTGAGCGTCACCGCCCCGAAGAAGACATTGTGGATGTCGAAGGTCAGCGCATCCTTGGGCAGGTAGGCGACCTGAGACGGCACGGGCTGACCGTTCACGACCAGAGGCTTCCCGTCGAGCGGATTCTTCACGATGTCGAACTCATACGACTGCTTTTCGAGGTCGAAAGTCTTGATCGGCAGCAGCTGATCCTTGTCGAACATCGACAGATTCTTCTGATTGTACATATACCCCCCGGCAAAGTCGATGGCGGGGAGATATGCGGCGAAAGCCTCCTCCTTCTGATAGTGGGCGGCACGGATCTCCTCGGCCACCTGGCGCAGCATCTTATTGTTGCCCAGGGCCATGGAGCGACACTCTTCGAGCGTGAGTACCTGTCCCGGCTCGACATCCGGGGAGGCCATTGCGGCGATGGCCGCGAATAATGTGACTGATAGCGCTTTCAAGCGGCAGTTCATAGCGTAAATGAGTGAGAATGTGAAACGTGATGCAGACGCAAAATTAGCCATTTCCAGACACAAAGCCAAATTCTCCGTGTCTGATTTTTCGGTCTGTTTCACTTATAACACTCTGACACCCGCTATTGTTCCCGCCAAACCGCCCGATTAATGCATTGCCGGAGGCCATAGATGCCGTGTGTGGTTTATTGGGTTGTTCTTCGGGGTATTGGAGGCGCGACTGCCGGCGGCGTTGGGCGGCGGCACGGGCGCGGGCCGAGCGGAGGGCGGCGCGGTCGATGATGTCGCGGAAGCGGCGGAACTGTTTGTAGATCCTGTCCCCGGACCCGGGGAAGCGGAGGGGGGAGTGGAGGTAGGAGCGGACGGCGCATATGAGGAGCATGCCTTCTTCGTGGGCGAGGAATACGGCTTCGTCTATGACGGCTTCCATGATGGCGACGTAGGCCCTGCGGGAGACTCTGATGCGGGGTTCGCGGAGGTTGTTCTGCTTGTTGTCCATGTGTGTTGGGTATTAATTTTGAATTCCATTGCAAAATTAATACCCCAGACCACCCTCTATGGTGCGATAATGCCGACTTGTGTGCAAAAAAATCCGTGGCCGGGTGTCACGGGGGACACGCGGCCACGGTCTGTGTTATGGTCTCAGCGGGAGATTACTTGCCTTCGAGCTTCTGCTTGAGAGCTGCGAGGGCCTCGAGGTCGCCGAGGGTGGTCTTCTCGAGGGGTGCGTTGAGCACGGGGGTCTCCTCGGCCTGGCGGCGGGGTGCGCCACCATTGCCACGGCGCTCGCGGCGCTCGCGTGCGGGACGCTCGGCGCGCTCGCCACCCTTCTGCTCGTCTTCGAAGATGCGCGAGTGTGAGAGGATGATGCGCTTGGAGTCCTTGTTGAATTCGATGACCTTGAAGTCGAGCTTCTCGTCGAGCTGGGCCTTGGAGCCGTCTGCCTTGACGAGGTGCTTGGGTGTTGCGAAGCCTTCTACGCCGTAGGGGAGGGCGACGACTGCACCCTTCTCGACCATCTCGATGATGGTGCCTTCGTGTACGGAGCCGACGGTGAAGATGGTCTCGAATACATCCCAGGGGTTCTCCTCGAGCTGCTTGTGGCCGAGGGAGAGACGGCGGTTCTCCTTGTCGATGTCGAGTACCTGTACGTCGATGTCGGCGCCGGGCTGGGTGAATTCGCTGGGGTGTTTGATTTTCTTGGTCCAGGAGTGGTCGGAGATGTGGATGAGGCCGTCCACGCCCTCTTCGAGCT
>CAMWXQ010000010.1 GCA_947178235.1 uncultured Muribaculaceae bacterium | reverse complement strand
TGGGAGGGATGGGGGGTTACCAGTCGCCGAGGGTGGCGTTGAAGATGAGGTCTACGAGCTCTTCGGAGATCTCGTTGCAGAGCTGATCCTGGACGTCGGTGAGCATCTGTGACGAGTCGAAGTCGCGATAGGCGCTGAATGTCTGGTCGATGTCGTGGTTCTCGTTCTTGGTGTCGGTGTAGCGCACGCGGACCTGGATGGTGAGGCGCGTCTGCGAGGCATAGGCGTTCTCGGTGACGGCCTGGGGCGAGAGGTTGTAGCCCGTGATCTCCCCCTCCATCTGGATGTCGGCGTTGGGGTTGTCGACGGTGCGCAGGCGGGTGTTGGAGGCGATATAGTCGAGCAGCTCGTTCTCGAAGGTCTGTTGGAGCGGCGGGTAGACGAGGGCCGCGCGTATGGGGAACTCGCCCACGTAGATGGTCTTGTAGACGTTGTAGTCTATGGCTGCCCCGTTCATGGTGAACTTGATGCGGCACCCGACGAGGCAGACAAGGAGTAAGATGGGGAGGAGGCGAGCGACAATTCTGGCTTTCATCACCACAAAATTACTATTTTCTTGACATACTGCCAAATTTTGCGTAACTTTGCTACTTCGTAAACCAATACCTCTCACCCTCATCCACGCATCCATGTCACACAACCTGCAACCGATGACCTTCAAGTCCCCCTACCGCCAGGGAGCCGACGACGGCTTCCTCATGGGCATATATCTCTCGGCCATGTCCCTGGGCCTGGTCAACTCTTCGCGGATACCGCTCCTGGCCCTCGTGGCCCTGGGGATGTTTGTCGCCGTGCCCGCCATCGTCTACACCTTCATGCGTCGCTACGACCGCCGCCTCGGACGTGCCTCGGCCTTTGCGGTCAACTGGATGCACGGCGTCATGATCTTTGTCTGCGCGGCCCTCGTCTCGGGCGCCGTGATGACGGTGTACATGCGCTGGATTGACCCCGGGTTCATATCCTCGCAGATGGAGACGCTCGCGGGCATGGAGGGGCGCTTCCCCGGCACCACATTCGACCAGTCGGCCATGCTCGCGCGTCAGATGGTCGAGGCCAACTTCATGCCGTCGGCCATCTCCATATCGGTTGAGCTGATATTCTTGGAGATATTCTCGGGCTCCTGCCTCGCCATGCTCCTCAGCGGCATACTTGCGCTGGTACGGCGCCCGCAGGAATTAAGAATTAAAAATTAAGAATTATGAATTAAGAATTATCTGTGAATCTTGAATTTGACCATAACTACACGCTTATTTGAATTCATAATTCTTAATTTTTAATTCTTAATTCACCATAACCACCTAAGCAATATGGATATTTCCGTAATCGTCCCCCTCTACAACGAGGCCGAGTCGCTCCCCGAGCTCGCGGCATGGATCGAGCGGGTGATGGACAAGAACAACTTCACATACGAGGTCATCTTCGTGGACGATGGCAGCACCGACGGATCGTGGGATGTCATCAAGGAGCTCGCGGCCAAGAACCCGAACCTCCGCGGAGCATCCTTCCGCCGCAACTACGGCAAGAGCCCCGCCCTCAACACCGGCTTCGGGATGGCCCAGGGGGACGTGGTCATCACCATGGACGCCGACCTCCAGGACTCGCCCGACGAGATCCCCGAACTCTACCGCATGATCACCGCCGAGGGTTATGACCTCGTCTCGGGGTGGAAGAAGAAACGCTACGACCCCCTCTCGAAGACCATACCCACAAAGCTCTTCAACGCGACGGCCCGCAAGGTGAGCGGCATCCGGAACCTGCACGACTTCAACTGTGGTCTCAAAGCGTACCGCCACGATGTCGTCAAGCATATAGAGGTCTACGGAGACATGCACCGCTACATACCCTACCTGGCCAAGAACGCGGGATTCGCCAAGATCGGCGAGAAGGTTGTCCAGCACCAGGCACGCAAGTACGGCACGACCAAATTCGGCCTCGACCGCTTTGTCAACGGCTACCTCGACCTCGCCACGCTCTGGTTCACGGGCAAGTTCGGTGCCAAGCCGATGCACTTCTTCGGGCTGCTCGGCTCGCTGATGTTCATCATCGGCTTCATCGCCGTGGCGGTCGTCGGATTCGGCAAGCTATATAATATGTATGCGGGCAACCCCTACACGCTCGTGACATCCTCGCCATACTTCTACCTCGCCCTCACGATGATGCTCCTCGGGACGATGCTCTTCCTCACCGGCTTCCTCGGCGAGCTCATAGTCCGCAACTCCCCCGGGAGGAACCATTATGAGATTAAGGAGGAATTGAGAATTGAAAATTGAGAATTGAGAATTCAACTCTCATACGATTCAACAAACAAGATAATTCTCAATTCTCAATTTTCAATTCTCAATTCCCAATGCATCGACTTCTGCTCCCCCTCCTCGCCATCCTGCTCCTCGCGGCGGGGTGCAACAGCGTGGGCTGCACCGACAATCAGAACTCCATACCCCTGGCCGGATTCTACTCCATGTCGTTGGGGCAGTCCATACGTCCCGACTCGATCGCCATACACGGCGTCGGGGCTCCGGGAGACTCGCTGCTGCTCAGCCCCGATGCCTCCTCGGCACAGGTCTACCTGCCCCTGCGCTCGACGCGCACCGAGACATCCTTCTGCATACGCTACTGCCAGCGCGCACTCGACTTCGTGGAGCTCAACGACACCATCACCTTCGCCTACACCTCGATACCCTTCTTCGCATCCGAGGAGTGCGGGGCCATGTACCACTACCGAATCACGCGCCTCACCCACACCTCGCACCTCATCGACTCCGTGGGCCTCTCAGACTCGCTCGTGACCAATGTCGAGCGCGAGACCGTGCAGATATACTTCCGAACCTCCGAAGAATGACGACCATCGTACACTCAGACATACGCACCCTCGCACTGAGGCTCGCCGCGGTGCTCATCCTCGTGCTCGCGGCCATCCCCGCGGCCACGGCCCAGAGGCGCATCACCCCCGTGCGCCCCTCTACCCCGGGACAGACCCCCGCACAGACCGAGACCCCGGGGGTCATCGACCGCACACACCTCGTCACCACCACCGACGCCGAGGGGCGGACCGTCACCGTCGACACCATCACCGGCAAGGAGTTCGTCGACTCGACCCTCGTCGGGCGCGTCCCCCCTATGGAGTACCCACTCATCTTCCGCGCCACCGCCGGGGTCAATGTGTGGGACCCGCTCATGCGCATCTTCGGCCAGAAGTACGGCCTCGGCGAGGTTTGGGGCGAACTGAACATGCACAACCGCTACTTCCCCGCCTTCGCCTTCGGTCTCGGGGACTGCAACGACACACCCGCCAACAACAACTATACCTTCCGTACATCCATATCGCCCTTCTTCAAGCTCGGCGCATCATACAACTTCCTCTACAACTCCAATCCCGACTATCAGCTATTGGCCGGGATGCGCTACGGCCTCGCCTTCCAGCGGTGGAGTGTCACCGACATCACCGTCGACGAGGGGTATTGGAACGACCCGTCGCACTTTGTGCTCGACGGCCTCTCGTCCACCACGGGATTCCTCGAAATCAGCTTCGGGCTGCGCGTGCGCATCGTAGGAGGCCTCTCCGCGGGGTGGAACATCATCTACCACACCGTCCTGCACTCATCCAAGGCCCCACACGGAGAGCCCATGTACATCCCCGGATACGGCAAACGGTCGTCGGCCGTCACGGGGAGCTTCTCGTTCGCCTACACGTTCGATCTCAACAGGGCCCCCACGCCAGCCGATATGCCTGACGCGGGTCTGTGAGACAATTTTTTCAAATTTACCCCCTGCGGGGGATGAGGTTACGGAAAAATTGACTACCTTTGTGGGGTGGTGCCGTCCGTGACGGCCCGAAGCCGCTGACCAAAGGTAAAAAAGAAACCAATAATTCCAATAAATCCTCCTTTCTAAAACAACACTATGACAACTTCGGAAAAGAAGAACGGTCGCATTCTCGCCATAGTCGTGATGTTCTGCGTCTATGCGATGATCGCTTTCGTGACCAACCTGGCCGCACCTATCGGCACCATCTGGGGCTTCAAGTTCGCCGGCAACTCGACGCTGGGCATGATGGGTAACATGATGAACTTCCTGGCTTACCTCTTCATGGGTATCCCCGCAGGCAACATGCTCGTGAAAATCGGTTATAAGAAGACCGCCCTCTGGGCCATGGCCGTGGGCTTCATCGGCCTTCTCGTCCAGTGGCTTTCGAGCATTGTCGGCACCGACACCGTGGTCACCAACATCGGCGGCAGCCCCGTGACCCTCAACTTCTTCGTATATCTCCTCGGCGCATTCATCTGCGGCTTCTGCGTATGTATGCTCAACACCGTCTGCTGCCCGATGCTCAACCTGCTCGGCGGCGGCGGCAAGGCCGGCAACCAGCTGCTCCAAAGCGCCGGCGCCCTCAACTCCCTGGCCGGCACGCTGACCCCCCTCTTCGTGGGCGCCATGATCGGCCAGCTCACCACCAAGACCCAGATGGCCGACGTAGGCCCCCTCATGTGGGTTGCGATGGGCGTGTTCGCCGTCGCCTTCGTCGTCGTGGGGCTCACCGCCATCCCCGAACCGGGCAACAACGGCTCGGGCAAGAAGGTCAAGTACTCGCACTCGCCCTGGAACTTCCGCCACACCGTCCTCGGTGTCATCGCCATCTTCTTCTATGTCGGCATCGAGATCGGCATCCCCGGCACCCTCAACTTCTACCTCGCCGACCAGGGCGCATCCGGCGCAGGGGTCATCGGCGCCGCCTCGACCATCGCAGGCGCCATCGTGGCCATATACTGGCTCCTCATGCTCGTGGGCCGCACCCTCTCGGGCTTCATCTCGGGCTCTGTCAGCACCCGCGCACAGATCACCACCGTCGCCTCGGTGGGCATCATCCTCGTCGTACTCTCCATCCTCATCCCGAAGGAGAACGGCATCGCTGTCCCCGGCATCGTATATGACCCCGTCGAGAACACCCAGGAGATACTGGCCACAGCCGGCGTCCCCTCGTTCGTAGCCAACGAGTTCATCGAGACCAAGGACATGACCCTCCTCGCCCCCTATGCCAAGCTCATCCACGAGGAATTCCAGCTGACTCCCGCCGACGTGCTCACGGACCTCACCACCACTCCCCGCGTCCCCGTCAGCGCACTGCTCCTCATCCTTTGCGGCCTCTGCACCTCCTGTATGTGGGGCGGCATCTTCAACCTCGCCGTCGAGGGCCTCGGCAAGTACACCGCCCAGGCCTCGGGAATCTTCATGATGATGGTTGTCGGCGGTGGCGTGATGCCCCTCGTACAGAGCTGGATTGCCGGCCAGGCAGGCTACATGGCCTCCTACTGGCTCATCGTCGCCATGCTCGCCTACATCCTCTTCTACGGCGTGGCCGGTCACAAGAACGTCAACACCGACATCCCCGTCGACGAAGAAGAAGCCGTCGACCCCCGCAACCTCTGACACTTAGACCACAACCCGCACAACGCCCCCCGCACGCACGGATTGAACCTCCGTGGAGCGGGGGGCGTTATATTTCCAGAAATAAAAAGGATTAAGACTATGATTAAAGTTACTTATCTCGACCACAGCGGGTTCGCGGTGACGGCCCCCTCGGCCATAATGGTTTTCGACTACTACAAGGATCCCGACAAGAAGCTCGAAAAGGTCCTGGCCGAGTCTCCCGATCCGGAGACCCCCGTCATCTTCTTTGTCAGCCACCATCACCCCGACCACTTCAACACCTCGATATTCGAGCTTGCGCAGAACCGCAAGCGCACCTATGTCCTCTCCAATGACATCTTCTCGAAGCTCGTGCCCAAGAAGGGTCTGTCCGTCGCGTGGATGAGCGCGGGCGACACCATCGAGAGCATCCCAGGCCTCGCCTCGGTACATGCCTATGCCTCGACCGACGTGGGTGTGTCGTTCCTCGTGACCCTCCCCTCGGGCGAGACCATCTTCCACGCCGGCGACCTCAACGACTGGCGTTGGACCGAGGACTCCACGCCCCAGGAGCAGAAGCGCATGGAAGAGAAATTCAACACCATAGTCGCACGGATCACCACCGAGCATCCCGCCATCGACATAGTGATGTTCCCCGTCGACGCACGTCTCGGCGATGACTTCGCCCGTGGCGCACAGACATTCCTCTCGGACATCAAGACAGGTTACTTCTTCCCGATGCATTTCTGGGGTGAGCCTCAGAAGGCCTGCGAGTTCGCCTCCTACATCCCCAAGGGTGTCTCGACCGAATGTATCTGCCTCGACCGCCCCGGCCAGGAGTACACGATAAGGCCGTGATGGATTAATCTTTAACACCATACCCCCCATCCACGGAGGCGCGGAGCGCCGTGTTCGTGAGCAACCCCACCAGGAGCGAAGCGGAGGGTGGGGGAAATAATACGCATACAACTCTGAGGCTCGGAGAGCTGATTTAATGGTACCCAACTTGTTTACCATAAATTCAGCTCTCCGAGCCTCATTATCTACCTTATTGCACTCTCCCCACCCTCCGCTTCGCTCCTGGTGGGGTTGCTCACGAACACGGCGCTCCGCGCCTTTGTGGATGCTTAGATTCGCTCATGGATTTCCTCCCCCCCATCGGGGTATTTTGAATATTTTGGGGTGTGGGTATTTGTGATTAACAAAAATTGTCATAACTTTGCGTCACATATTTCCACAACCCATCTATGAGTTACAGTTTCTTAGACTTCCTTTGTCTCTTGGGCTCGGTAGCCTTGTTCCTGTACGGAATGAAGGTGATGAGCGAAGGCCTCCAAAAAGCTGCGGGTGACCGCCTCCGCAACATCCTCTCGGCCATGACCCGCAACCGTTTCACCGGTATGCTTACGGGTGTCCTCATCACCGCTCTGATCCAGTCGTCGTCGGCGTCGACGGTGATGGTGGTCAGCTTTGTGAACGCGGGCCTCATGTCCCTGGCCCAGTCTATGGCTGTAATCATGGGCGCGAACGTCGGTACGACCTTCACGGCATGGATCATCGCCCTGTTCGGCTTCAAGGTCAATATCTCGGCCTTCGTGCTGCCCCTCATCGGCCTCTCGATTCCGCTGCTGTTCACCAAGAGCAGCCGCAACAAGTCGATCGGCGAGTTCTTCATCGGTTTCTCGTTCCTGTTCATGGGTCTGGATATGATCAGCACCTACGTGCCTGACCTCCAAAGCAACCCCGAGATGTTCGAGTTCCTCCAACGCTATACCTCGATGGGCTTCGGCTCGGTGGTGATATTCTGTATCGTGGGTGTCCTTGTGACCATGGTGATCCAGTCGTCGGCTGCGACCTTCGCCATAACCCTTATCATGTGCTCGAAGGGTTGGATCGACTTCGACCTCTCGTGCGCCCTGGTGCTCGGCTCCAACATCGGTACGACCATCACCCCCCTCATGGCCTCGCTCGGCGGCAATATCGCGGCCAAGCGTGCGTCGATGGGCCACCTGCTCTTCAACCTCCTCGGCACGGCCTGGACGCTCGCCATCTTCTTCCCCTTCTGCCATCTGACCCAGTGGCTCACCGAGGAGCTCGGCCAGGGAGACCCCGCGGCCCTCTCGGCGTTCGTGAACCACATCGAGGCCACCGACCCCGACACGTACAACCACCTCTTTGACAATTCGCTCCCCGTCGGGCACCCCATCGCCACACAGGTGGCCCAGATGCAGCAGAGTGTCTCGATCGGCCTGTCGGTGTTCCACACCATCTTCAACCTCATCAACCTCTCGATCATGATCTGGATGACGGGACTCTACGTCAAGATCGTCGAGAAGCTCGTCCCTGCCCGCCACAACCAGGACGAGGAAGAATTCCAGCTCAAATTCATCTCGGGTGGCCTCATGTCGGCCTCCGAACTCAATATCTCGCAGGCCGAGAAGGAGATTGTGGTCTACTCCCAGCGTGTCCAGCGCATGATCGGCATGTCGCAGAACCTCGTGCATACCAAGGTCAACACCGAGGAGTTCACCACCCAGTACAACCGCCTCGAAAAGTATGAGGAGATCTCGGACCGCATGGAGATCGAGATTGCCGACTACCTCAACCGCTGTTCGGAGGGACGCCTCTCCAACGAGGGCAAGCACCGCATCGCCGGTATGCTGCGCATCGTGAGCGAGATCGAGTCCATCGCCGACTGCTGCTACGGCATCGGGAAGATTCTCATCCGCAAGCGCGAGAGCAACGCCAAGTTCACCGACCAGATCTACCACAACATCGACTCGATGTTCATAGCCGTCGAGGCAGCCATGAGCAACCAGATGCTCCTGCTCAAAGACATGGAGCACACCGACTCGAAGGACATAGTGACCTCGTACAACTGTGAGCGCGAGATCAACAACCTGCGCAACCAGCTCCGCACAGGTAACATCACCAACATCAACGAGCACCTCTACGAGTACCAGGCCGGAATCTACTACATGGACATCATCGGGTCGCTCGAAAAGATCGGTGACTATATAATAAATGTGGTGGACGAGCTCAAAGCCCTCTCACGTCAGAATGCAGCCTAACGACACTCCCGACATGTCTGCCGAGACCAACAATGTGCCCGCAACGGCACCCGCCCCACTCCCCGACAAACTGCGGGGCAAGCGCATCGTGCTCGTCAACCACGGCGACACCCTCGGCGGGGCCGCCGTCGTCACTTTCCGCCTGATGCAGGCGCTCCGCGAGCGCGGCCTGGATGTCCGCATGGTCGTGTATACCAAGAACTCGATGGAGGAGAATGTCGACACGGTCTCCACACGGTATCTGCGCGGCATGGCCTTCTGCCTCGAGCGCGGGTGGATGTGGGCCTTCGGGAATATCCCGATGCAGAATATCTTCCAGGTCTCGACCGGTGACTTCGCCATCAACATCCACCGCCACAAGTGGGTCCGCGAGGCCGACATCGTCTGCCTCAACTGGATCAACCAGGGCCTGCTCAACTTCGACGGCCTCCGGGCACTCCACCGCATGGGCAAGAAACTGGTATGGACCATGCACGACCTGTGGGCCTTCACCGGCATATGCCACCATCCGCGCGAGTGCGACCACTACCGCGATTCCTGCGGCGGATGCCTCTTTGTCGACGGAGGCGGGAGCCTCACCGACCTCTCGAACCGCGTGTGGCGCAAGAAGAAGAAAATCTACGACGAGGTCCCCGTCACATTCGTGGCCGTCTCCAAGTGGCTCGAAGAGAAGGCCCGCTCCTCCTCGCTACTGCGCGACAAGCCGGTGATGACCATCCACAATCCCTTCCCCGTCGAGCGGTTCTTCACCCGCCCGACCGTCCAGGTCGACTCGCTCTCGGCCTCCAAGCCGAACATCATCATCATGGCCGCGGCGCGCCTCGATGACCCCATCAAGGGGCTCGACATCGCCATCGAAGCCCTCAACCATATCTTCGACACCCACCCCGCCGCTGCCCAGAACTCGGCGCTCTACCTCGTGGGCGCGATACGCAACCCCTCGGTGCTGAGCCGCCTGCGTTTCTCCTACCGCCACCTCGGCCTCATCCGCGACGAGAAGGTCATGCGCATGATGTACTCGATGGCCAAGGTTGTACTCTCGACTTCGCTCTACGAGACCCTCGGGGCCACACTGGTCGAGGGTCAGGCCGCGGGTGCCATCCCCGTGACCTTCGGGGGCGACGGACGCGAGGATGTGGTGACACACCTCGAAACCGGATACATAGCCGAGGGCCGCGACCCGAAGAGCATAGCCGAAGGGATCCTCTGGGCCCTCAACGCCGACATCGACCGCGACTTCCTCCACGAGACCGCCCTGCACAACTTCGGCGCGCGCGGATGCACCGACCGTTACATCGAACTCTTCTCTTCAATCGTATGAAAAAGGTACTCATTGTCGGGGCGGGTGGCTTCATCGGGGGCTTCATTGCCGCCGAGGCCCTCAGCCGCGGCTACGAGACATGGTGCGGGGTGCGCGAGTCCACGTCGCGCCGATTCCTCACCGACCCGCGCCTGCGGTTCATCACCCTCTCCTACGACGACCCCGACCGCCTCGCCTCCGAGCTCGAAGGTCACTCGTGGGACTATGTGGTCTACAATCTCGGGGCCACGAAGTGTGTGAACTTCACCGACTTCAACCGCATCAACTACGGATACCTGCGCGACTTCACGGAGACCTACCGCCGTGTGTGCGGGACACCCGAGAGGTTCCTGTACATCTCCTCGCTCTCGGCCCTCGGCCCGGGCGACGAGCAGGGGTACACCCCCCTGGACGGCAAGATGATACCCTCGCCCAACACCCGATATGGCGTGTCGAAGATCAAGGCCGAGACCTTCCTCGAAATGCAGGAGGGGTGGCCGTGGATAATCCTCCGCCCCACAGGTGTCTACGGCCCCCACGAGCAGGACTATCTGATGATGGTCAAGTGCATCGACGCACACTTTGACTTCGGCGTGGGCTTCCGCCGTCAGATGCTCACCTTCATATATGTCGAGGACCTCGCGCGGGCCATTTTCGACGCGCTCGAACGCTCCGAGCCACGTCGCAAGTATATCATCTCCGAACCCCGCGCCTATACCCAGGCTGAATTCCGCCGCATCACGGCGCGTGCCCTCGGGCGCAAGTTCGTCATACCCGTGCGCCTCCCCCTGTGGGCCCTGTCGGTCGCCTGCAAGGTATCCGAGAAGTGGGGCGCGGCCAAGATGCAGGCCACCACGCTCAACTCCGACAAGTATCGCATCATGGCTCAGCGCAACTGGGCCTGTGACATCTCCGACGCCGTCTCGGGCTTCGGCTTCGCTCCCCGCGTATCGCTCGAAGAGGGTATGCGCCGCACGGTGGCTGCGTACCGCTCATGCAAATGTTGAATTTGGAATTTTGAATTTTGCCGTATATGACTTATAAGATGTATAAGACTTATAAGACTTATACGAATTCATATGTTATACACCCCGATCAGTGAAATTCCTCATCCTCCTTCTTGCCCTGCCGCTGTTTGCGACGCCGTGGATGCTCGGGTGTCTCGACCCGACCTCACCGATATACCCCACCATGCGCCTGATGGTGTGGTTCTATCCCTTCTATATGCTCCTCTCCTCGTGGCTTGCGTGGCGGTCGATGCGCGAGCGCCCCACGGTGACATGGGTACTCCTCGTCCTCGAAGTCCTCACCACAGCCGCGATACTTTACGCTGTACTCCAATAAGTATATGAAAATCCTCATAATCAACGGCCCCAACCTCAATATGCTCGGCACACGCGAGCCCGACATCTACGGCTCGCGCACCTTCGAGTCATACCTCGCCGAGCTGCGTGAGATGCTCGACGGCGAAGAAATCGAGTACCTCCAAAGCAACCACGAGGGGGACATCATCGACTGGCTCCAAGAGGCCGAGGCCGACGGCATCATCCTCAATGCCGGAGCCTATACCCACACCTCGCTCGCCATCGCCGACGCCATCGCCGCCATATCGGTTCCCGTCATCGAGGTACACATCTCGAATATCGCCGCCCGCGAGCCTATACGCCACAAGTCGCTCATTGCCCCCGTCTGCAAGGGCTCCATCTCGGGCTTCGGGCTCCAATCATACTTCCTCGCCGCACAGGCCATACTTCTGAGCTGACCCCCATGACGCGCGAAGAATACGTCACCGCCCACACATCGCCCGAGCCACCGCACCTCGAACGGCTCTACCGCCACACCCATCTCACCTGCCTCTACCCGCGCATGTGCTCGGGCCACCTCCAAGGGAGGCTTCTGGCCATGATCGTGGCGATGGTCAAGCCGCGTCGCGTCCTCGAACTCGGCACATTCACCGGCTACTCGGCCCTGTGCCTCGCCGAGACTCTCCCCGAGGGGGGCGAGGTGCATACCGTCGAGGTAGACGACGAGATGGAGGAGCACCTCACCGAGCTCTTCGCCACCGCTCCCGGCGGCGACCGCATAACACTGCACATCGGCGATGCCCGCGAGGTCATCCCCACGCTCCCGGGCCCGTGGGATCTCGTCTATGTCGACGCCAACAAGCGCGACTATGAGGCTTACCTCGACCTCATCATCCCACGCATGTCCCCCGGCGGGTTCATCCTCGCCGACAATACGCTCTGGGATGACAAGGTCCTCGATACCGCGAAAAACCACGATGCGCAGACCCTCGCCCTCGACCGGTTCAATGGCCGTGTGGCTTCGGATCCGCGCCTCGAAACTGTCATACTTCCACTGCGCGACGGCTTGACGCTGATGCGTCTCAGATAACGCGGAAAGTACGCGTGGCTCGGTCGTACCCGAGATGAGCCGACCCGAAGGCCGACCCGAGGTCGATGTCTGCGGGCGAACCTTGGGTCAGTCCGCTGTTGCGGTCGAGGAGCCACACATGCTCGCACGTCTGCATCGCGAGCTCGACGTCGTGGGTCGAGAGCATCACGGTACGCCCCCCTTCGGAGGCCAGAGTGCGCAGCAGAAGCATGATTTCGACCTTGGCGGGATAGTCGAGGAAGGCGGTCGGCTCGTCGAGGAGTATCACGGGGGTCTCCTGGGCCAGAGCCTTGGCTATCATCACACGCTGACGCTCGCCGTCGCTCAGTGACGCGACGCGGCGCGCGGCCATCGCCGTCACGCCCGCCATCTCCATAGCCCTGCCGACAGCCTCGCGGTCACCCGCGTCCATGCGTCCCCACGTGTCGGTGTACGGCGCGCGCCCGAGGGCCACGAGCTCGCCTACGGTAAGCTCGCGTGCCTGAATGCGGTCTGTCAGCACTACCCCCGTCATCCGTGCCAATTCGGCAGGTGTCAGCCCGGCCAAGTCCTTGTCCCCTATCATTATGCGCCCTCCGAGCGGCTTCTGGAAAGCCGCCAGTGTCCGCAGCAGGGTCGACTTGCCCGCGCCGTTACGCCCGAGCAGGCAGGTGAGGCGTCCCGCGGGGAGCGTGGCCGAGAGGCCGCGGCTGACCTCTACCATCTCACGGCCATGGGTGTACCCCGTGGTCACGTCGTCGAGGGTGACAGGGAGGCGTTCCATCACTCAGCCCCCTCCCCGGGATTCTTTTCGGCGTTCCCCTCCTCCTTGTCGGCACGCTCGTAGGCCTCTACGATACGCTGCACGAGGGCATGGCGCACAATATCCTTCTTGCCGAATTCGAGGCGTCCGATGCCGGGGACATCGCGCAGGACGTGGAGAGCGTGGAGCAGACCCGAGCGCGTGCTGCGGGGCAGGTCGATCTGCGTCGCGTCGCCCGTGATTATCATCTTGGCATTGGTGCCCAGTCGCGTGAGGAACATCTTTATCTGATGCACCGTCGTGTTCTGAGCCTCGTCGAGGACGATGACCGCATCGTTCAGCGTACGTCCGCGCATGAAGGCCAACGGCGCAATCTGTATCACGTTCCCCTCCATATACTCTTTCAGCTTCACGGCAGGGAGCATATCCTCGAGAGCGTCATAGAGCGGTTGCAGGTACGGATCGATCTTATCCTTCATGTCGCCGGGGAGGAAACCGAGCTTCTCCCCCGCCTCCACCGCCGGACGCGAGAGGATAATCTTGCGCACCTCGCGGTTTTTCAGCGCCTTCACCGCCAGGGCTATGGCGATGTAGGTCTTGCCCGTACCCGCAGGGCCGAGCGCAAAGGTGAGATCGTTCGAATTGAACTCCTTCACGAGCTTCGCCTGATTGGCATTGCGCGGCGAGATAGGCTTCCCGTTGATGCCATAGATGATCACATCGTCGTGGTGAGGCTCCGTCGGCGCCTTCCCCTTCACGATGTCGAGGATCACATCCTCGGTCAACTTATTGAACCGCGAGCAATACTCTTCGAGTTCCTTGATTTTCTTCTCGAACTCCGCCGTCTCCTCATCGTCGCCGATCACCTTGATCACCGACCCCCGCGCCGCCATACGCAGCTTCGGGAAGAGATTGCGGATGAGATGCATATTGCTATTATTGACCCCATAAAAGCTCACAGGGTCAACCTTATCTATAATTACGATACGTTCTATCACGAAATAATTGCTGTCACTTATACACAACTGACGCTGCCGACGAATAGCCTTGTGTAGATCTCGGTGGTCGC
>CAMWXQ010000009.1 GCA_947178235.1 uncultured Muribaculaceae bacterium | reverse complement strand
CTGGGGCACCGCCAACGTCTTCGGCCACGCACGCTACATGAACGGCGCAGCCACCAACCCCGACTTCGACACCGTAGCCCGCGCAGCAGTCCAGATCAAGAACGCCATCGACGCCACCATCGCCCTCGGCGGCAAGAACTATGTATTCTGGGGCGGCCGCGAGGGTTACATGAGCATCCTCAACACCGACCAGAAGCGCGAGAAGGAACACCTCGCCACCATGCTCCGCATGGCCCGCGACTATGCCCGCTCGAAGGGCTTCGACGGAACCTTCCTCATCGAGCCCAAGCCCATGGAGCCCTCCAAGCACCAGTATGACGTCGACTCCGAGACCGTCATCGGCTTCCTCAAGACCCACGGCCTCGCCGAGGACTTCAAGCTCAACATCGAGGTGAACCACGCCACCCTCGCCGGCCACACCTTCGAGCACGAGCTCGCCGTAGCCGTCGACAATGGTATGCTCGGCTCCATCGACGCCAACCGCGGCGACTACCAGAACGGCTGGGATACCGACCAGTTCCCCATCGACAACCTCGAGCTCACCATGGCCATGATGCAGATCATCCGCAACGGTGGCCTCGGCAACGGCGGTACCAACTTCGACGCCAAGACCCGTCGCAACTCGACCGACCTCGAAGACATCTTCATCGCCCACATCGCAGGCATGGACGCCATGGCCCGCGCCCTCGAGAGCGCAGCCGACCTGCTCACCAACTCGCCCATCAAGGCCATGGTCGAGGAGCGCTACGCATCCTTCGACGCCGGCAAGGGCAAGGAGTTCGAGGATGGCAAGCTCACCCTCGAAGAGGTAGTCGAATACTCCAAGAGCGTAGGCGAGCCCAAGCAGACCTCCGGCAAGCAGGAGCTCTACGAGGCAATCGTCAATATGTACGTCTAATCCCAAATTAAGAATTATGAATTAAGAATTAAGAATTTGATTTGGTCTATAAGATTTATAAGACTTATAGGATTTATAAGACTTATAAGGTAGCCAAATTCTTAATTCTTAATTCATAATTCTTAATTGCCAATTATCAATACCTACCCATGAATTACCCCGACAAAGGCTCAAAAGCCTATCTCTTCTCCATCGTGCTCGTGGCTGTGCTGGGAGGTCTCCTCTTCGGCTATGACACCGCAGTGATCTCCGGTGCCGAGAAGGGTCTCCAGGCATTCTTCCTCGGAGCCAAAGACTTTGTCTACACCGACACCATCCACGGCATCACATCGTCGAGCGCCCTGCTCGGATGTATCATAGGTGCGGCCCTCTCGGGCTTCTTCGCCTCCAACCTCGGCCGCAAACGCTCACTGGCGGTTGCCGGCGTATTCTTCTTCCTCTCCGCACTGGGCAGCTACGCCCCCGAATTCATGTTCTTCGAGCACGGCGTCCCCACCGCATCGCTGCTCGTAGCCTTCAACTTCTACCGCGTGCTCGGCGGCGTCGGCGTGGGCCTCGCATCGGCCATCTGCCCCATGTACATCGCCGAGGTGGCACCCTCCGACATGCGAGGCACCCTCGTGTCCTGGAACCAGTTCGCCATCATCTTCGGCCAGCTCGTGGTCTACTTCGTCAACTTCCTCATCCTCGGCGAGCACACCCAGCCCATCATCGAGAAGATAGGCGAGACCATCTACCAGGTATCCTCCGACTCCGACCTCTGGACCATCCAGACCGGATGGCGCTACATGTTCGGCTCCGAAGCCATCGTCGCCGGCCTCTTCACCATCCTCGTATGCCTCGTGCCCGAGTCGCCCCGCTACCTTGCCCTCATCGGTGATGACCAGAAGGCCCTCATGGTCCTCTCCAAGATCAACGGCTACCAGAAGGCCCGCGAGATCATCGCACAGATCAAGTCCACCGTCGACGTCAAGAGCGAGAAACTCTTCTCCTTCGGCGTCCTCGTCATCTTCGTGGGCGTCATGCTCTCCGTATTCCAGCAGGCTGTCGGCATCAACGCCGTCCTCTACTACGCTCCCCGCATCTTCGAGTCCATGAACATGGGCAACCCGATGGTGCAGACCGTCATCATGGGTATCGTGAACATCACCTTCACCCTCGTGGCCGTGTTCACGGTCGAGAAGCTCGGCCGCAAGCCCCTCCTCATCTGGGGCTCGCTCGGCATGGCCCTCGGTGCATTCGGCGTCGCCATCTCCAATGTCGTCGAGGTCGCACCCATCGTGCCCGTGGTCTCCATCATGATCTACTCCGCATCCTTCATGTTCTCATGGGGCCCCATCTGCTGGGTACTCATCTCCGAGATCTTCCCGAACACCATCCGCTCGCAGGCCGTCGCCATCGCCGTCGCCTTCCAGTGGATCTTCAACTTCATCGTCTCCTCGACCTTCGTCCCCATGTACAACATGGAGGGCCTCGGCATGGGTGACAAGTTCGGCCACATGTTCGCCTACGCCCTCTATGGCGTCATATGCGTCGTGGCCGCATGGTTCGTCGCCGCACTCGTCCCCGAGACCAAGGGCAAGAGCCTCGAGGACATGACCAACCTCTGGCGCAAGCGCGACAAAGTCGCCGCCGAGGCCCAGGCCCAGGCCTGACGCCCCCAAACACAGATCCCCAGTGCACTTACAAACTTTGTCGTTGTATACTGCACTCTAAAAGGCAAAGTCGAGGTCGCTCCTTAGTCGGGCGACCTCGCATTTTTTATGAAATGATCGGAGATTAACCGATTATTAAGCGGGGGTTAATAGGCGGGCGGTATATTTGTGGCGTAAACCAATCGAATATGAAAAGTCTGGATTTCTGTAAACTCATCGCCCTCGCGATGCTCGTGTGCGGGTTGTCGCTCAATGCCTATGCCGTGAAGAAGGTTGCCTGTCTGGGCAACTCCATTACCTACGGCGCCACAATCAAAAATGACGCGGACAAGTACCCCGCCCAGTTGCAGACGATGCTCGGCGACGGGTATCTCGTGCGGAACTTCGGGTGCAACTCGCAGACCGTACAGATGGACGGCTATGATCTCACCGAGGGGTCGCGCCCCGGCGACTGCGCCTACCGCAAGAAGCAGCAGTACAGGGACGCCCTCGCCTTCAAACCCGACATCGTGGTCATCAAGCTCGGCACCAACGACTCGAAGAACATCAACTGGACCGAGGCGTCGCCCGCAAACTTCCGCAAGGACCTCAACGATATGCTCGACGAGATCCGCGACAACTCCAACCCCGAAATCCTCCTTGCCCTCCCCCTGCGTGTCAAGCGCGAGGACTGGACCATCAACGAGAAGAACCTGCACGAGATAATCCCCATCATCAAGTCGGTGGCCTCCGACCGAGGGCTGGGTGTCATCAACCTCCACACCGCCTTCGAGGAGGAGAAGGGTGACGACTGGGACACCCTCTACAACGACGGCGTCCACCCCAATGCCGAGGGTGCCCGCATCATCGCCACCCGCGTGGCCGACGCCATCCTCCACGGCACATACGGCTCGGAGGATGTGACCCATCCCCTGCGCGTCAATCCCCTCATCTCCTGCATGGGCGGCCTCCGCACATTCGGCAATACCCTCGGCGACGAGAATGCCCGCAACACACTGGCCTATCCCGCCGTGCTCCAAGCCCTCTTTGCCGCTAACGGCAGGACCGTCAAGGTCGTGAACGCCGGCATCGGCAACCGCACCATCCTCGCCGACGGACACGAGGACAGCGCGGGCACCAAACCGTGCGGATACATCAACAACGACCAGTTCCGCTCCAAGGTCCTCTCCCTCCAACCCGACATGGTGACCATCGACCTCGGCGACAAGGATGCGACCGCATGGAACTGGGGGCGCCTCAGCACAAACTTCGAGGGCGACTACAATGACCTCGTGGCGGCCATCCGCGAGTCCAACCCTCAGGTCAAGATCTACATCTGCATACCCCCGTACAACAAGAATCACACCAACGCCGCCAATATCGACGGGGTCATGCTGCGCGACGAAGTCGTGCCCGCCATCAAGGCGTTCGCGACCAAATACGAACTCCCAGTCATCGATCTCAACGAGGCCGTCGGGGCCGTGCACTACCAGGGGGACAACTACCACCTCAACGTCTCGGGCCACGAGGCAGTAGCCTCCAAGTTGTACGAGGGCCTCACCAAAGATGACCAAAGCGGCATCGGTGAAGTCATCGCCGCAACCGACCTACACGCCCTGACGACCGAATGCTACGACCTCAACGGCCGCCGAATTCCCTCCTCAAACCTCCTCGCCGGCATCTACATCATAAGAAAAACCTACCCCGACGGCAAAACCACAGTCGAGAAGACCGTGGTGAGGTGAGAGACGTGCAATCCTAATCACCATCAGACCCGCCGAGGTTTAACAGCGTCAACGTGGACGTTGTGCAACCTCGGCGAGGTTGATTTTGGTGAAAAAGTTGTGGTGGGGGAGGGGTGGTACGGGGTTTTTTCACTACTTTTGCAGTTATGAAACGACCAATCATTCTCGCCGCCCTGCTCGGGGTGGCCGCGGGGGCTTCGGCAGCTCTCCCGGCAGCCTCCGGGCCCGAGGTTTTCCTCTCCCGCGCCAGCCTCATGGCTGATGCCGACCACAACTTCATCGGTGCCATCGATCAGCTCGATTTCCTCTCCGACATCCCCGCGCCCGCCGAGGTCGAGGGGGATGCGCTGCTGCTCAGTGCCGTCGCCGAGCTGCGCACGGGGCATCCCGCAGCGGCCCTGCCTGTAATTGAGAAGTGGCTCGACGCGAATCCTGCTTCGCCCCGACGCACCCTTGCCGCATATCTGCGCTTCGAGGCCCTGTGGGCCCAGGGCAAGTGGGATGATGCCCTCATGGCAAGCGCCAATATCGACCCGATGGCCCTCCCAGTGTCGCGCCAAGAGGCTCTGAACTTCCGCATGGGTTATGCATACCTGCTGACGGGGGATGACGCGATGGCCGAGAGTTGCTTCCGAATGTTGCTCGGGAGCGCGGAGTGGCGCGACACGGCCCGTTTCTACATGAGCTACATCGCCTATCGCCGCAAGGACTATGCCCGAGCCCTCGAAGGGTTCAAGTCCATCCCTGTCTCGGACAAGGCCCCGGCGAATGCAGCACCTTATTATACAGCCCAGATCGAGTTCTCGCTGGGCAACTATGAAGCGTCGCTCGCCGCCGCACGCCGTCTGCTCGATGCGGGCGGGGTAGGGGAGTTCCGCCCCGAGTGCAACAGGGTTGCAGGCGAGTCGCTCTTCAATCTCGGCCGTACATCCGAGGCCGCACCCTATCTCTGGAAATACTGTGCCGAGGTCAAGGACCCCGCACCCTCGGCCTATTATATCCTCGGTGTCGACGAGTATGCCAAGGGGCATACCGACGACGCCGTCAAGCTGCTCCAACAGGCCACCTCGACCGAGACCGCCATGGCCCAGAGCGCATGGCTCTATCTCGGGCAGGCGTACCGCACCCGCGGCGACCTCTCGTCAGCCATGATGGCCTTCGAGCGCGCCTACCGCATGGATGTCGACCCCGCTGTGAGCGAGGAGGCGTTCTACAACTATGCCGTGGCCCGCATGGACGGCGGCCGCATACCGTTCGGTAACTCCGTAGGGCTGCTCGAAGAGTTTGTGCGCCGCTATCCCGACTCGCGCTATGCCTCCGAGGTCCAGCACTACATCGTCGACGGATACATGACCGCCAACGACTATGCCGGGGCACTCGCCGCCATAGGCCGGATACGCCGCCCCGATGCCGCGATGACCGGCGCCAAGCAGCGCGCCCTCTTTGTCCTCGGCTCGCGTGCCTATGCCGCGGGGAAGGTCGGCGACGCCATCCGTCAGCTCGGCGAGGCACGCGCCCTCGCCGCCGACCCCTCGGTCACCGCCCAGTGTGATCTGTGGCTCGGCGACTGCCTCTATACCCGCGGCGACTATGCCGGGGCCGCAGCCGACTACCGCAAGTACCTCGCCACCAATCCCACCGACCTGCGCTCGGTGGCCCTCGCCCGCTATGGCCTCGCCTACTCGCTCTTCTCGACCCAGGAGTATGCCCAGGCGGCCACCGCTTTCGCCGCCGCCGAGAGTGCTGTCAAGCGCGCCGGCGGCGAGACCGAGGAGACCCTGCTCCCCGACATCACCGCCCGCATGGCCGACTGCCGATACTACGAGGGACGCTATGCCGAGGCCAAGACCCTCTACCGCACCGCAGCCGAGCTCAACCCCTCGGCCGCCGACTATGCCACATTCCAGATGGGCATGATGGAGGGACTGATGAAGAACTACAAGGCCAAGGTCGAGACACTCGAAAGGATGATAGCCGCGTTCCCCACCTCGGGTCTCGTCCCCCAGGCCCTGCTCGAAGAGGCCGAGAGCCTCACCGCCCTCGGCGACACCAAGGGGGCCATCGCGACATACAACCGCCTCGTCAAGGGTTATCCCTCCTCGGCCCCCGGGCGCAACGGATACCTCCAACTCGCCATAACCTATATCAATACAGGTGACCGCAACAAGGGCATCGACACCTACAAGAAGGTGATCCGCCAGTATCCTTCGAGCGAGGAGGCCCGCATCGCCGCCGACGACCTGCGTCAGATCTATGCCGCCGACGGACGGCTCCCCGAGCTGGTCAAGTTCCTCGAAGGCATCGACGGCGCACCGCGCTTCGAGGCATCGGAACTCGAACAGACCGCCTTCACCGCCGCCGAGAACGCATATATAGGCTCGGGCTCGACTACGGCCCTCGAATCCTACTTGCAGACCTATCCCAAGGGCGCGCATGAGCCCCAGGCCCTCTTCTACATGGCCGAGGCCCACTCAGGTGACAATCCCCGCAAGGCCGCCGAGTATGCCAAACGCCTCCTCGACATCTATCCCGACGCCGAGGTAGCCGAGGATGTCCTGCTCATCAAGGCTCAGGCCGAGAGTGACCTCGGCAAGACCGAGGCTGCCTATGAGTCGTTCACCATCCTCGAAGCCAAGAGCGCGGGGGCCAATATGCTGCGCGACGCCCGCCTCGGCATCATGCGCACAGCCTTCGACCTGTCCAAGTACCGCGAGGCCGCCCGCGCCGCCGACCGACTGCTCGGCTCCACCGCCGCCGTCGAGGCGTCGTCGGCAGATGAGATACGCTTCATCCGCGCCATGTCCAACGCCCGCCTCGGCAACCGCGCCGAGGCCCTGGCCGACTGGGAGATTCTCGAAAAGGACCTCCGCTCGGTCTATGGCGCCAAGAGTGCCGTCTACCATGCCCAGGCCCTGCTCGACGCCGGGCGCCGCAAGGAGGCCCGCGAGGTCGCCGACCGTCTCATCGGCTCGGACACCCCGCAGACCTACTGGCTCGCACGCGGATTCGTCGTGTACAGCGACATCCTCCGCGCCGACGGCAGCAAGTTCGAGGCCGACGAGTACCTCAAATCGCTCCGCTCCAACTATCCCGGCCAGGAGGCTGACATCTTCGAGATGATCGACACCCGCCTCGGCAACTGATAACCATCCCCCTCACCACCACGACAATGCCAAGACTCAGCCACCTCATACTCCTCCCGGCCCTCATGCTCGGGGCATCCACGCTCTGTGCGCAGACCCCCGGGCAGACCCTCCACAAGGACATAACCGTCGAGAGCCAGGCCACTCCCGACTACCGCGACGCCAACCGCATCCCCATGCTCCCCGCGCTCGACCTCGCGCCGGTCAAGACCCCGCCCCTCGGGTTCAGTGACCGCGCCGTCACAGCGCGTGTCCCCAATGCGCTCACCACCCTCCCACCCGTGGCGTGGGCCGACCCCGAGGCCGACCCGGGCTACAAGGGATATGTACGCGGAGGTATCTTCCCCTTCCTCCTCAATGCCGAGCTCTCGGCGGGGTACCGCTTCAAGAACACGGACCGCACCGTCTTCGGTCTCTCGCTCGACTATGCCGGCGACATATACCGCCGCACCGACATGGTCCGCGTCTTTGAGCCCGGCACCATGAACTCTACCATCGAGGGGAGATCGGTGACATGGCGCGACCAGTCGCTCGGCGTGGCCATGCGTCTGCGTCAGCGCGCCGGCAAGACAGGGCGTTTCGACCTCGACCTCACCTATCGCCTCGGCTCGCACAACCACTACAACGGGGCCATCAACAGCTTCTACACACCCCAGACCGACCGGTCGACCACCCACAACCCCGCCCTCAAACTCGGATACTCGGGTGCCGTGCGCGGATTCAGCTACTCGGTCGGGCTCCGCGGCGATCTTTTTTGGTTCTATTGGGGTGACACCAGGGATTTTGACTATGTTTATCCCGGGATGCCCTCATACCCCAGGGAAGGGAGCGCCAATCAGGTCCGCTACGGGTTCTCGGCCTCGGGGTCGCTGCTCACGGGCGAGCACTCGCGTATCGAGCTCGGCATTGACCTCGACGCTCTCCATACCGATGATTTCAGCTCGGGGCGCATCCCCTTCCACTATGGCGACTGGATCACCACAGGGAGCCGCACGCAGACCATCCTCGACCTCAATCCCCGCTATATTCGCCGCACGCAGACCACCGAGGTCTCCGTGGGCGCCAAGATTGACCTCGCCTTCAACGCGGGCCGCTTCTTCAACATCGCCCCCGACATCACCCTCGCGTGGACCCCTGTCTCGGTCCTCGGCGCGCAGGTCAAGCTCGGCGGCGGGATGACGCAGAACGCCATCGCTGACATCTACCACTCCCTCTCGCCCTATCTCTCGTCCGCCATCGCCTATACCCCCTCGCGTATGCCGTGGAGCATCGAGGGCTTGATTTCGGCAGGGCCGTTCATGAACACCACCCTCGAACTCGGGGGCGGCTATGCCCGCACCAAGGGTTGGCTCATGCCTGTCGTCAACGACTTCGGATTCGATGCCTCGGGGGCTGTATTCGACAGTCAGAAGATCAGCGGATACTACTGGCGCGTGGCCCTCGGGTATGACAATGGCCGCAACTTCGGGCTCAAAGCGACCTACACGGGTGCGCCGTCGAGCCAGTACCATGCATGGCACGAGTACCGCGACCGCGCGCGCAATGTGCTCGACATCGACCTCTCGGTCCGTCCCGTCAAACCGCTGCTCGTCAAGGCCTCGTGGGAACTCCGCTCGGGGCGCTCGATGTACGGCTACCTGTCCGAGACCGACCCTCTCGGCCTCTATCCCGCCTACCGCGTATCGCTCGGGACGGTCTCAGACCTCAGCCTCACGGCTGACTGGGCCTTCAACGACCGCTTCCACGTATATGCCAAGGGTCTGAACCTGCTCGACCGCAAGTGGCAGTATATCGGCGACCGCCCGGGGCGCGGGATCGCCGGCATCATCGGCGTCTCGTGGCGGTTCTGACGTACACGGTCATCAGCGCGTAACATACCGAATACCACAGGGTCTTGAAGACACTCACGTCTTTGAGACCCTTTTTCATGCGCATTTCGGCGGTGGCGGTGCGTGGGGAGGCCTTGAAGCGCTTCCATGCCGAGGGATGGGTCTCGAAGCCGTCCGTGCGGTCTTCGGTGACGGTCACGGCTATCTCCGTGGACACGAGGGGGTGGCCGTCGGCGGCGACCATCTCCATCACGCTCATGTCCGGCTCGCGCTCACCCTCGAATCGTTCGAGTGGTGCGACGCGACGCAGGAGGTCGGTGCGGATGACGGCGACGCGCCTTCCGCTCGGCTCCATGGTGCTGAGGTTGAGGTCGAGGCCGATGAGGCCGCCGCGGTCGGGATGGCCGCTGCGCTTCCACTCGGCCCGCAGCTGTTCTACGGCTTCGTCGGGGAGGAATTGGCCGGGTCGCACGCAGAACATGAGTTCGCCCGAAGCCGTGCGGGCTGCTTCGGCGAGTGCGGCACACTCACCAGGGGTTGAGGCGGTCAGATATTTGATGTCTATGCGGTCCTGGGCCATGAGCTGACGCATCAGTGAGGGGGTGAAGTCGGTCGAGCCGCCGTCGACGACAATCCATTCGAAGTCCATGCAGGTCTGTGTGGCGAGGCTCTCGTAGAGCATTCTCAGATGCTCGGCCCTGTCGTGGGTAGGGGTGAAGATGGTCACTTTGGGAATTAAGAATTATGAATTAAGAATTATGAATTAAGTAGAATAAAGCCTCCGAAGGAGGCGGGGCTAAGGTAGGCCCCCGCCTTGGCGGGGGTATAGATGATCCAAACACACGACCCGGCCCCCGAAGGGGGTCGTGGCATGTCACGGATGCTAATTGTGGTGTTCCACGACCCCCTTCGGGGGCCGCAATCATTTGGTGGGGTCTTTTCAACCCCCGCCAAGGCGGGGGCCTACCGTAACCACGCCTCCTTCGGAGGCTTTATATGGGTGGGGTTTTGTAACTATCGCTCAAAAAATGGGGTTGTGCCGTTCTGACACAACCCCATAATCAGATTGTTAATTGTTGGCTGTGGATCAGCGTACGATTATCTTGGCGGTGCGGGTGCCTGCACGTACGATGTAGAAGCCACAGTTCATGGGTACGGATACTTCGCCGCGACCAGTCCAGACATTCATGCCGTCGACAGTCGTGATGATCACGCTCTCGGTCGGTTCGATGCCCTTCACGATGATGTGACGGTCCTGTGCGGAGATGGTGACGTCACCACCGAGAGCCGACTCCAGGCCGCTGTACATGGAGACAGAGGCGGGGTTGGATACGGTGGATTCACCGAGGTCGTAGAGAGCGGTGACGTGGTAGGTGTGAGCGTTCTCATCAGCCTCCTTGTCTACATACTCGGCTGCGGTCACGGGTGCCGTATTGATGCGGACGCCGTCACGCCAGATGTTGTAGCCCTTGTGCTGCATATCGATATGCTCGGCATCGGCGGGGATGAAGGTCACATCGTCCACACAGAACATGAGCTGATAGATCGAGATACAACGGATAGCCACATACTTGGCACCAACAGGGAGGGGAAGCTTGAATTCTACCCAGGCCGCAGGGATACCCTGGTAGCCGCCCATCGAGACGAAGTCATTGAGGTTGGTGCCCGAGGTCGAGTAGAGGAACTCGCAGCGGTCGCCACCATAGAAGTTGGTCATCGAGCGGGCCCAGACGCTGACGGTCTGCGCCTCGCCTTTCAGCTCGGGCGAGATCAGCCAGTCGTCGTTCACCGAGCGGTCGTAGCAGTAGAGCGCGCCCATGAATGAGGTTCCGGTGTGGGCTTGGCCGAACATGGATTCGTTGTCAGCAGCATTGACACCGATGAAGCCCGCGGTGGACACGCCGGCAGTGATGCCGGGGAATGTGCCTTCGGGAGCGCCGGCGGTACCTACGGGAGCCTTGTCAGCATCCACGAATGTCCATCCGGGGAAGTCGGGCTGACCTGTGGTGACACCTTCGAAGCTCTCGGTATAGGTCTTCCAGGGGCGGGTGTCCATGTCGGGAGCGGCCCAGGTGAGCTTCACATCCTTGCCTTCGCGCTCGGCCACGAGATTATCGGCCACGGGCCACTCGGGAAGGACAGCCTTGACGGTGACGGTGTTCAGCGCATTGTTGTCGGCGGCCTTTTCGTCGGCAGCGTAATCAACGCGGGCATTGTAGGTGACGTACTGGGTCTCGACCTGGGGGAACACGTCAGTGAAGGTGGCTACGCCGTGGCTGCCGGCCAGGGCGTTGTCGAATTCCTGGGTGGAGATGACCTCGCCGTTGCGGAGAAGCACCACGGAGAAGTTCTCGGCATTCTCGCGTGCATTCACATCGTAGGCCACATTGATGGCGAGTTCAGATCCGATGAGAGCCGAGGAGGGGCCGGTGATCTGTACGTTGTCGATGTTGTGGTCGAGCTGGGAGGCGATCATGATCTTGTCGATGCCCACGAGCACATGGGTGTGGGTGGTTGCGCCGAAGCCGATCTGCACGACCTTGCCGAGCCAGGGGGTGACGTCATATGTATGGAGGCGCCATCCGTTGGTGTCGCCGCCGAGCGTGATCTTTTCGAGCACGCGCCATGAGGCGTCGTTCACGCCCTTGATCATCGGTTCGAGAGTGTTCTCGCCATCCTTGAAGTGGTAGGTGTAGAAGGAGAGGGTGGGGTTCTTCATCTGCTCGGGGAGGCGGATGAGGCCGGAGTAGAGCTCGCCCGATTCCTCGATGTAGGGCGAGTAGAAGCTGATGAAGCCGTTGTCGAGGTCAGCCGAGCGGATGTCGTTGAAGGACTTGTCGTCGTCAATCTCCCACGAGCCGTTCTGAGTGAGCAGGCGGGTGGCGATGAACGAGGAGAGATTGCCGCCGGCGATGGACTCGACATAGGGAGTGGTGTAGGGTGTGCCTACGAGGAGCTGGTCAGAGATGGCCCAGCCGGTACTGATGCCCTCGTTGGTGATGGCCTTCACGCCGTAGTAGACCATTGCCTGAGGCCCTGTGGTCACGCGGTCGGTGTAGGTTGTCTCGGTGAGAGCCTGGCCGAGCACGGTCTCCTCGCCATTGGCGGAGCGTACGAGAGCATAGGCGACGTAGGGCACTGTGAGTCCGTGGATGTCCTGGGTCACGGGTGTCCAGTTCACGATTACCTCGCCGTCAGCCTCACCCTTGGTGATTTCGATGGCGGCGACGTTGGTCGGGATGTCATAGCCTACGAAGCACGAGGTCGAGAGCGGGGTGCCCGCACCGTCGTTGTTGTAGGGAGTGACGGTATAGGTGTTGATGCCGGGCACAGCGTCCTTGTCGGTCCAGGTCAGCGACTCGGCTGTCATGGGCAGGTCGCTCACGACCTCGTCACCCTTGCGGATCTCCACGCGGGTCAGCTGAGAGAGGCTCTGGCCGAGCAGATTCTTCTTGGGAGCGGTGAACGAAACCTTGGCCGAGCATGATCCGTCGGGAGCGGGGGTGGCTTTAAGATTGCCCACGGGTTCGGGAGCGCCGCCGAGGATAGGAGCCGAGATGTCCAGGTCGTCAAAGCAGAAGGCCACATTGTTGGCCGGACCGGTCACGTGCAGACCTATGTAATAGTAGCCGTCCTGTTCGGGAACGAAGATGGTCTCGAACACGTTGGGGTTGGACTGGGAGGAGGTCGTCACCTGGCAGTCCTTGAGGATGGTGTAGGTCATCGCGTCGCGGGTGGGCTCGTGACCATAGACAACATCGAACTTGTCGGGGTACGCCGTGTTCATCCACATGCTTGCCTTGATGCCGAAGCGGTAGTAGCGGTTGGCATACAGGTAGAGTTTCGGAGTGTAGAGGTAGTTGTCATGACCCTCGCCCGAGCGGTAGCCGAGGCGGGTGACACCGCTGAACACACCCCAGTCATTCGGGCCGGAGAAGGCTTCGGAGGTGAAGCCGATCATGTCGGTGTTGGTGGTGAAGGTGTTCTTGTATGCGGGATAGATCGTACCGATGAGCAGCGAGTTGGAGGTGCGGATGTCGTTGCTCTTGATGTCGTTGTAGACGGCCTGGAGCGTGTAGTAGTGCACGCCGCCCTTCTCGGGTTCGGGATAGGCCTCGGTGAGCGATGTGGCGCCGGGGGCGGTGAGGGTCTGGTGGCCGTCGGGATAGCGGGTGAGCAGGTAGCGGACCTTCGAGGTGTCGATCGGGCCGCCGTTCAGACCGGTGCTGTTAGCCTCGCCCCAGGTGATGTTGAAGGCACCGTTGGCGTAAGCGATATTGAATGTCCAGCCGAGGGTGGGGACATCGTTGCCGATGAAGAGTTTGTCGGTCTTGGCCTTCGGGCCCGGGCCGACGGAGTTGGTGCAATATACCTCGAAGATATAGTTGTCGTTCTGAGCCAGAGTGATGTTCTGCTCGACCTCAGCGCCGTAGACGGTACGTCCGTCGGCCACGGGAGTGCCGTTGGCAGTGATGTAGTAGAAGAGGTCGCCGTGCGACTCCTCGCCTCCATAGGTCTTTGTCGGAGCCTTGAACTTGACCACGCCGGTGAGCGAACCCTGTTCGAAATCAGCGGTGAGATCGGTGGGTACGTCGGGCGCATTGTCGTCGGCTGCGGGAGGCGCAATGTAGAGGTTCACGAGCTGTATGCGCTGGGGGAAGTCATATACCTTGGTGGCGGCTGCGGTGGCCGGGTCGATGCGATAGAGCGAGGAGCCGTCGTCGTTGCAGGTCGCGTAGACGATCTCGCCGCTGCGGGTGTCGAATGTACCGGTGGTGCGGTAGTAGCTTGCGCATCCGGTCTCGCCTACGCGGGTAGATGTACCCGTAGCCTTGTCGATGGTGTAGAGTACACCTTCGGCGTCGATGCCGTAGAACTGACCTTCGGCGTTACACATGATGCCGCGCCATGCGACTGTGACATTGCCGATTACATCGCGCACGCCGTTGGCGGGGTTGATCTTTGCCCATTCGGGTGTGACGCTGGCGCCGGCCGAGCCTCCGTAGGTCAGTCTGGCTGTCATGCCGTAGACCATCCCGTCGATGGGGTCAAAGGACGAGTCAAAAACCTCGTAGGAGTTATTGGGGCCGTAAGGAGGATAGGTAGGTCCCGTGGTTGTCCAGCTCTCGGTGTTGTACTTGAAGAGCATGAGGGAGGTGCCGCCGGGGTTGTAGCACATAATCCAGTTCTCGGCGTCGTTCATTGCGCCCTTGGAGAGGAGGCCTGTGAGGTTCGTGACCCTCTCATACGACGAAGGAGCCGAGCCTGTCAGCGGAATTGTGGTGATGAATCCGGGCGACTGAATGGTGAGGCCTATGGTGTAGACACCGGCATATGCCATGCGGGAGGGGCCGGCATACAACGGGCCGTCCTGGTAGCTCTGTTTGCCGAGAGCGAGGCCCGAGGAGATCTCCGAGGAGAGATTTACAAACGGGGAGTTGGCTGTGAGGGCCGGGAGCAGTGCGCCCCCAAGCTGTACTTCGGGGACAGCGGGTCCGCGCTGCGGAACTACGCCCAGTACCTCTCTGGCCGGAGCGCCCTGGTCGGGAACCTGGACGAGTCCCTGAGCCATCGCACTTGGAGCCAAGAGCAGAGTCAAGGCATAAAGAAACAATTTCTTCATTAGGTAATTGATTAAATGGATAGATGGTGATTTCGTGTAATATACAAAGTTAAGGAAAATTAGCGAGTTGGCAAAATGTTGAGGCGGCAAATTTGACAAAATTTGGCTGAGCTTCACGGAATTGCCGATTTTTTCATTCACAAGTATGCATTATCGCACTATTTGCCCTGGTTTCGTGTCGTAACTTTGCAGCAGAGATATTTCACACACACAGATACCCCCCAATTCATAATTCCAAATCCCAATTCCCCATGTTTCTCCACCTCACTTATCCCCAGATGCTTGCGCGATGGAGGGTGTTGAAGGGGCTCTACCCTGTCCTCGGGTCGGGTAGTGTCTCGGTGACGCTCCCCGAAGAGACCGACGCCCTGCTCCACGTCGAGATCGAGAAGTGGTACACCGACATCCTCGCCACAGCCGACCCCTCGCTGCTCGCGCCCACGGAGATCTCAGACCTCGTCACCCTCTCGGCCTGTGACGGTGGTGGCGGCCACACGTTCAGCCTCCCCGACGGATATGGCCGCCTCGTATCCGTACGCCTCAACGGATGGGAGTGCGACGCCCGCATCATCGCCGATCCCGACAGCCCCGTCGCGCGCCGCCAACGCGACCCCTTCACCCGCGCCACCCCCTCGTCGCCTGTGGCAGTGCTGCGTCCCGGCGGCATGGTCGCCCTCTATCCCGCCGTGCGCTTCCCCGACCCGCTGCGCATAACTGCCATCGGCCGCCCCGATGCGATGTACCACTTCGACGAGAGCCTGCTGCCTGTCAGCTGAATAGCTAAGGTAGCTATGATAGCTAAAATAGCTA